>NZ_JBEPXO010000045.1:0-31584 GCF_041641895.1 Salinigranum sp.
CGACCACGAACCCGCCGTCGTCGGTCATCGTCGCCGTCCCGACGGACAGCGCCGGCCCCGCCTCGTCCCCGTCGAGGGCGACCGGGAGTTCCAGCGTCGCGTGGAGACTCCCGTGCTCGTCGCTCACAGCCTCGACGTTGCGTACCGTGTGCCCGTGTCGTTCGTACCGTTCGACGATCTCCGAGAGGAGGTCGAACGCGGTGTGGAGCCCCATCTTTCTACGTGGTAGTGACACGTCGTGGATGATTAACCGTGTATGAGGAATACTCAACCCATTCAAATGCTGAGAGAACGCGGAGCGGCCAGCCGCGGCACGGAACGCGCCGCTCTGGCCGCGACGCGGCCCGCTCGGGGCCGCTCCGGGGTGACGGGCTCGGGCGCACTCGCCGTCAGCAGCGCGTCGCCGGCCGACGTCGGTTCCCGACCGAACGCTGACGAACCTCTACCTATCAGTTTTTGCGTACGTTGGGCGTCGCGGCGTGACAGGCGATAACTATATCCGTCCGCCACAGTCACCGTCGAACCGATATCTATGGACACCGCCGATAGCTTGCCGAGCCGAGCCGGAACCGTCGTCGTCGGGGCCGGAATCGTCGGCTGCAACGTCGCGTACCAGCTGACACAACACGGCCGTGACGACGTCGTCGTCGTCGACCAGGGACCGATGCCGACGACCGGCGGGTCGTCGACGCACGCTCCGGGCATCATGTTCCAGACTGCCGAGCCGAAGGTCCTCTCGCAGTTCGCCGACTACAGCCGACGGCTCTACTCCGACCTGGAGGGCGCGGACGGTCACCAGGCGTACAACGAGGTCGGCGGCATCGAAGTCGCCCGCACCGAGGAGCGGATGGACTTCCTCCAGCGCCGGGTCGAGCACGCGACGGCGTGGGGGCTCGAGGACCCACAGCTCCTCTCCCCGGAGGAGGTAGAGGAGAAGCTCCCGCTCGTCGACCCCGACCGCATCCTCGGCGGCTACTACTCGCCGACGGACGGCCAGGTGTCCGGCGTCGTCGCCTGCGACGCGCTGGCCCGGGAGGCGATGGCGGGCGGTGCCCAGTTCGTCCCGCACACCCGGACCGAGGACGTGGAGATGGCGGACGGTTCCGTGTCGGCGGTCGTCACCGAGAACGGCACCATCGAGTGCGACGAGGTGGTCATCGCCACGAACATCTGGGCGCGGCAACTCGGCGAGAAACTCGGCGTCCACCTCCCCGTGGCTCCGGTCGAACACCAGTACACGATGACCGAGTCGCTGGACGAACTCTCAGAGAGCGCCGTCGACATCACCGACCACCCGCTGTTCGAGAACTACGAGAACGTCTCGGGCGAGAAGGCCAAACGGCTGCTCGTCGGTCCGGACCGGCCCATCCTCCGCGACCAGGACAACGCGATGTACTACCGGACCCACGGTGACTCGTACGGTATCGGCTCGTACAACCACGAGCCGGTCGTCCCGGACCCACAGGAACTCGGCCGGAACACCGACGAGTCACAGGCGTCGGTCCACGAGTTCACCGAGCGGTTCATGAACGAGGCGACCCACCCGGACCGCCCCGACAAGTCCCCGCGGCAGGCCAGCGACGAACTCATCCCGGCCACCGAGGGCAAGGAGCTGGAGTTCAAGTACAACGGGATGTTCGCGGAGTCGCCGAACGGGCTCCCGGTGATGGGCCCGGTCCAGGAGTACGAGGGGCTCTGGACGGCGGCGGCCATCTGGGTGACCCACGCCGGCGGGGCGGCCAAGGCGCTCGCCGAGTGGATGGAGACGGGCGTCCCCCGACTCGACGACGGCCCCATCGACCTCGCACACTGTGACGTCAACCGGTTCGACGAGCACGAGGGGAGCTGGGACTTCACCCACGACATCGGCGGCGAGGAGTACCGCATCGTCTACAACATCATGCACCCGAAGTGGGTGTGGGAGGACAAGCAGCGCGACATCCGGCGGACGCCGATGTACCACTCCCACGAGGAGCTCGACGCGGAGCTGTGGGCGGAGGCCGGCTGGGAGGCCCCACAGTGGTTCGACTCGAACGCCGACCTCGTCGAGCGGTACGACGAGCAGATTCCCGAGCGCGACGGCTGGGAGGCGACGTACTGGTCGCCCATCGAGGGCGCGGAGGCGCTGCACGTCCGCGACCACGTCGGCCTCCACGACATGACGCCGTTCAACAAGATGGAGGTCGTCGGCCCCGGGTCCGGGGAGTTCGTCCAGCGACTCTGTACGAACGACATGGACCTCGACGTCGGTCAGGTGCGCTACACCCTGATGTGTAACGAGGGCGGCGGCGTCCGCGCCGACATCACGGTCACCCGGACCGACGACGACCGGTACCTGCTGCTGACGACGGGTCGCGAGGTGGGGAACAACCACGTCGCGTGGGTCCGCGAGCAGTCGCCCGAGGGCGTCGTCGTGAACGACGTCACCTCCAGTCTGGCGGCGATGGTCTGTACCGGCCCCGACGCCCGGAAGGTGCTCTCGAAGGTGATGGACACCGACCTCTCCGACGAGGCGTTCCCGTTCTTCACCAGCCAGCAGACGTACGTGAAGAACGTCCCGGTCACGGCGCTGCGGGTGTCGTACGCCGGCGAACTCGGCTGGGAGCTGTACACCCCCTCCGAGTACGGCGAACAGCTCTGGGAGCACGTCATGGACGCGGGCGAGGAGTACGACATCCGGCCGTACGGCAACGGCGCGCTCGACATCCTCCGCATCGAGAAGGGCTTCCGCCTGTGGGGCGTCGACCTCCACACCGAGCACAACCCCTACGAGGCGGGGCTCGGCTTCGCAGTCGACCTCGACACCGACTTCATCGGCAAGGACGCCGTCGCCGCCGCGGCCAACGGCGACAACATCCGCCACGAGGTGGCGTGTCTGACCCTCGACGACCCCGACGCCGCTATCCTCGCCCACCGGCCGGTCCTCGACGGCACGGGGAGCGGCGCGGACCCGCGCGACGACGAGGTGCTCGGCTACGTCCACAGCGCGCAGTACGGCTACTCGGTCGGTGCCTGCGTCGCCTACGCGTACCTCCCGCCCGAGCAGGCCGACCCCGGCACCGAAGTGGAGATTCTCTACGAGGGTGAGCGGTACGCCGCGACGGTCCGCGAGGAACCGCTACTGTAGGCTCTCCCCCCGCCGTTCACCGGAGCTCCATCGCCTCGGCGCGCTCGACGGCGAGTTCGGACAGCTCCTCGAGGCTGCTGTCCGACCGGTCCGCCAGCACCCGCATGAGCATCCCGAGCTGGACGGCGGCCGCCTCGCGCAGCTCCGTCGCCTCGGTGGTGTCGTTGCCGAAGTAGAACTGGTGACGGCCGTTCTCGTGGATCACGCCGGTGTACACCGAGCGGAGGTCGGACTGGGTGACCGCCTCCGACGCCTCGCGCTTGACCTCCTCGAACTGTGGGTTGGTCATACCCGGACGTTCTCGTCGGGCCTTCTAACGGCTTGGGTCTCCGAACCACCTCTCGACCACCCCCGGCCCGACCGAACCACCAGTTCGCGCGCGCGTCGACACCCGTCACACCACGGCCGTCTCGGCGGGCCGGTCCCGGCAGTCGACCGCGCCGTCCCGGGTACTTTTGTGCTCGTAGACCGACGTGACACCGAATGACAGGGAACCCCGAGCCGACCCCCGACGACCCGACCGTCCGCGTCGCCACGCGGGTCGGGTCGACGGGGGCGGAGCAACTGCTGCGGACCGCACGGGACGCGGCGACGTCGGTCCGCGTCGTCAGGACCGGCCCGACCGGCATCGACGCGTTCGACCCGCTGGTGCTGGCGACCGTCGACGGCGAGACGGCGCTGTACGCCGCGCCCGGGGAGTCGACCCTACGGTCGGTCGTCTCGACGCTCGACTCCGGCGACCTGCCGACGGACGAGGCGACCGCCGTCGTGACCCACGACCCCGCGACGTCGACCCTGCCGGTCCCGGCGACCGGCCCGCTCTCCGTCGGTCGACGCGCCGTCCTCGGCCCGTGTGGCTGGCGAGACCCGCTCGACGCCGACGCCTGGTCACCGGTCGCGGACACCGACCCGGACCTGCGGGCGGCGTCGGCGCTCCTCGGCCGGGGGCGCGGCGACGCCGCCCTCGACACGCCGGTCGGCGAGCAGTGGGAGGAGGCCCGCTCGGCCGACGGCGACCCGGTCGTGGTCGTCAACGCCCACGACGCCTCGGGCCTCCCGACGGGGGACGACCTCCTCCTCGCGGCGGCACCGCTCGCGGTCCTCGACGGCGCGGCCACGGTCGCCGCACACGTCGGTGCCGACGAGGTCGTCGTGCTCGTGTCCGAGGGTGCCGCCGACCTGCACGACCACCTCCGGGACGCGGCGGCGGCCGCGTCGCTCCCTGCCGAGGTGCAGGTCGTCGCGGGGCCCGACCAGTACCGGGCCGGGGAACCGACGGCCGCTCTGGAGGCGCTCGAGGGGGCAGACCGCATCGAGCCACGACTCACCCCACCGGGCCCGGCGACGCACGGTCTGTACGGCCGCCCGACCGTGGTCCACACGCCCCGGACGCTCGCGCAGGTCCGGCGGGCGGCCCGTGACCCGGATGCGGTCGACCCCGAGGCGGCAGACCCCGGGACGCGACTCGTCGCCGTGGCCGGCGACGTGCGGTCGCCGGCGACGGTCGAACTCCCCTCGAGCGCCAGCCTGGCCCGGGTCCGTGACGCCGTCGAGATGACCGGAACGTACAAGATGGCCTGTGTCGGCGGCGTCCTGGGCGGCCTGATCGTCGACCTCGACCTCCCGCCGACCGCCGGGTCGTTCCGGGCGGCCGGCCTCGGGACCGACGGGACCGTCGAACTCCTCGACGAGAGCCGGTGTGCGGTCGCGACTGCCGGCGAGCGGGCCCGCTTCGCGGCGACCGAGAACAGCGGCCGGTGCGTCCCCGGGCGCGAAGGGACGAAACAGCTGACCGAACTCCTCCGTGAGGTGTACGACGGGGCGTTCGAGTCCGACAAGATCCGCGAACTCGCCCGCGTCATGCGCCAGTCGAGCAACTGCCGCCTCGGAGCGAGCGCCCCGCGGCCGGCCGTGACCGCGCTCGACCGCTTCGACGCCGAGTTCCGGGCCCACGCCGACGGCCGCTGTCCGAGCGGTACCTGCAGGAGCAAGCTATGAGTACGGACTATCCACCAGGCGACACGCGAGACGAACCGCTCCCCAGAGTCCCCGACGTCGAGGACCCGCGGCACACGACCCCGGTGACGGCGACGTTCGAAACCGGCACCGCGAGCGACCCGCCGACGGGGACGACGGGCGAGGAGCCGACGACCGTCACCGTCGACGGACACACCGTCACCGTCCCGCCGGGGTCGACCCTCATCGACGCGATGCAGGCCGTCGACGACGCGGTCGTCTCGGTCGCGCCCGGCGGCGACGGGATGCGCGAGGAGGCGGACGTCCCGGCGGTCTGTTACTACGACCGCCCGGGCGACTGCAGCGACGAGATCGGTCCCCGGAGCGAGTGTCGGACCTGCATGGTCGAGACGGACGCGCACGGGCTCGTCCCGTCGTGTTCGTTCCCGGCCGAAGAGGGCCTCGAGGTCCGGACGGACACGCCCGACGCCACGACCGCCCGCAGCGTCAACCTCGACCTGCTGCTCTCGAACCACAACCTCCGGTGTACGACCTGCAACGGCAACGGCCGGTGTGAACTCCAGGACGCGGCCATCAGCGAAGGGGTCAACCACCCCCGGTACGGCGTCTTCGACGACCGGGACCAGTACGAACCGCTCGACGACACCTCGTCGTTCATCCAGATCGACCGCAACAAGTGCATCCTCTGTAACCGCTGTGTCGAGAGCTGCAACGACGTGCAGGTCGAGGGCGTCCTCCGCATCGAGGGCCACGGCGAGGACACGCGCATCGGTTTCCAGTCCGACGCCGAGACGATGGACGACTCCGAGTGCGTCTCCTGTGGCCACTGTGCGACGGTCTGTCCGACCGGCGCGCTGACCGAGAAGGGCATCGGCGGGGTGGCGACGCTCCCGCTCCCGGGGTTCACCCAGCGGAACTCCATCGGGACCGTCATCGAACACGAGCCCGTCGAGACGCTGGACGACACGCCGGCACCCAACCGTCGGTTCGACACCGCGTCCGCACGCGCGCTCGACGCCGTCCCGGGCGAGACGGGGCTGGCCCGGTTCGCCTCGAAGGCGAAGCGCCGGGCGGGCGACCTGGCGAAGGAGTACGGTCACAGGGCGTTCCTGGCGGGCGAACACACCGCCGAGAGCATCGCCGCCCAGACGCTCCCGGAGGGGCGACTGTTCGACATCGCCAGCCTGGTGAGCACCTACCGGCTCGGGCAACTCGACACCGCGGAGACGACGTGTGGCTTCTGCGCGGTCGGCTGTCGCTTCGAGATGTGGGGCCGAGACGGCGACACGCTCGGGGTCGTCCCCGTCGACGACCCGGACGACGCGCCGGCGAACAACTTCTCGACCTGCGTCAAGGGGAAGTTCGGCCACGAGTTCGCCAACAGCGAGAAGCGCGTGACAGAGCCGCTGGTCCGGAACGACGAGGGGGAACTCGAACCGGTCTCGTGGGAGGAGGCGCTGGACCTCGTCGCCGAGCGGCTGTCGGGCATCCAGACCGACCACGGCATCGACTCGGTCGCCTGTCTCGCCTCCTCGAAGGGGTCGAACGAGGAGGCGTACCTCGTCCAGAAGTTCGCCCGGCAGGTGCTGGGGACGAAGAACATCGACAACTGCGCCCGGCTCTGTCACTCCTCGACGGTCGCGGCGCTCCAGCGGACGGTGGGCTACGGCGCCATGACGAACCGCATCAACGAGGACATCGGCGAGGCCGACGCCTACCTCATCAGCGGGTCGAACACCACCGAGTCTCACCCCGTCTTAGCGACCCGCATCAAGCAGAACGTCCGCGACGGTGCGGACCTCGTCGTCTTCGACCCCCGGAAGGTCGGCATCGCCGAACACGCCGACCAGTACACGCGGACCACCCCCGGCTACGACGTGGCGTGGCTCAACGGGATGATGCGGTACATCATCGAGCACGACCTCCACGACGAGGCGTTCATCGAGCGCAACACGACGGGCTTCGAGGAGCTGAAGGAGAAGGTGATGGCGTTCACCCCGGAGAAGGTCGAAGAGCTCGCGGGCGTCCCGCCCGAGGAGCTCGCGTCGGCGGCGGAGACGCTCGCCGCGGCCGACACCGTCGTCTTCGGCTGGGCGATGGGGATGACCCAGCAGAGCCACGGCACCGAGAACCTCCTGGCGATGGCGGACCTCGCGCTCCTGCTCGGCCAGCTCGGCAAGCCCGGCGCGGGCCTCTCGCCGTTCCGCGGCCAGAACAACGTCCAGGGCGGCGGCGGCGACATGGGTACCCTGCCCGGGAGCCTCCCGGGCTACCAGAACCCCGCGGACGACGAGGTGGGCGAGAAGTTCGCCGAGGCGTGGGGCGAGCGGCCGCCGGAGGAGCCGGGGCTGAAGGTGCCCGAGATGCTGGAGGAGGCGCACGCCGGCAACCTCCGGGCGATGTACGTCGTCGGGGAGAACCCGGCGCTCTCGGAGCCGGACATCCAGCACGCCGGGGAGGGGCTGGAGAAACTCGACTTCCTCGTCGTCCAGGACATCTTCCGGACCGAGACCGTCGAGTACGCGGACGTCGTGCTCCCGGCGGCCACCTCGCCCGAGAAGGAGGGGACGTTCACCAACACCGAACGACGCATCCAGCGCGTCCGTGCGACCGCCGACCCGCCGGGCGAGGCCCGACAGGACTGGGAGATCACTCAGGCCCTCGCTCGCCGGCTGGGCTACGACTGGGACTACGACCACCCGAGCGAGGTCATGGACGAGATCAACTCGCTCGCCCCCATCTACGGCGGCGTCACCTACGACCGGCTCGAGTCGGGCGAGGAACACGGCCTGCAGTGGCCCTGCTACGACGAGGACCACCCCGGGACGCCGTACCTCTACGACTACGAGGAGGGGAACTTCAACCACCCCGACGGCAAGGCCCGGTTCGTCCCCGCCGACGGCGGCCACCCCGGGGAGGTCCCCGACGAGACCTACCCGTACACCCTCACCTCGGGGCGGGTGCTCTACCACTGGCACACCGGGCAGATCACCCGTCGCGTCGAGGGGCTGATGAGCCACGTGGGCGAGAGCTTCGTCGAGATTCACCCCGACACGGCGACCGACCTCGGGGTCGAAGACGGCGAGTACGTCCGCGTCGAGTCCCGCCGAGGGTCCATCGTCGTGAAGGTCCAGGTCACCGACCGCGTGGGGCCGGCGACCCTGTTCATCCCGATGCACTTCGCCGCCGGCGCGGTGAACAAACTCACCGGCGAGACGTTCGACCCCCACGCCGGCATCCCCGAGTACAAGGTGTCGAGCGTCCGCGTCGAGCCACTCGGCCCCGAGACGGACGAGCGGGTCCTCCGCACGCCGGACGCGGGCGAGGGACGCGAGCGGCGGGGGACGGCCGACGACGACTGAGCGGGGCTGACGGGCCCGCGTCTCGACCCCCTCCGGTTGCGCCCGGCCGCGACCGACGACGGTTCCCGTCTCCGCGTCCGGGGCCTCCACCCACCCCAGTAGATTTGTGACCGCCCGGCGAAGGGAGAGCCATGACCGTCGACGAACTGGAGCAGTACGGCCTCGAGTGGATGGACGACGACGCCGTCGGGGCGTTCCTCGACGACCACGCGGTCGGCATCCTCGGCCTCCCGACCGACGACGTCCCGTACATGATTCCCCTCTCGTACGCACGAGACGGGGACGCGCTCTACTTCACCTACCTGCTGGGCGCCGAGAGCGACAAGGGAGCATTGACGGACGAGCGGCGCCGGGGCCGCTTTCTCGTCTACGACGTCGAGTCGCAGTTCCGGTGGCAGAGCGTCATGCTGACCGGCGAACTCTCGGAGGTTCCGGAGTCGGCGTGGGGTGACCTCGTCGAACACCCGAGCAACAGTTGGCGCCCGAGCGTGCTCCAGAGCGCGACGACTGCCGGCGGCGTGCGGGTGTACGAGTTCGCCATCGAGGAGCAGGTCGGCATCCGACAGAGCGGACTGGCGCCGAGTTTCCGGGAGAACATCGAGCCCTGACCGGGCCGAGACCGGTTCGAGCCCCGACCGACCCGGGGTTTGTTCGACTCGCTCGACAGCGTGGCCGGGGGTGACACGACGGCGCGTCGGCGCCGAGCGACCCACGTCCGCACGCACCGAGCACAGCCCGACGTGTCAGACGTGTGTATGGATGTGGTTCGCGCTGTGGTCGTCGCGCCTACGGGCGATGCCAGCGGGTCACGACGCCGTGATTCCCCTCGGCGTCGGGAGTCGTGACTCCCCGAAAACCCACCGACGACGGCCCCTTCCGGGACCGACTCGGTCGCCCTACCGATGTATTTAAGATTGTGACACATACAGTCCGGTAACATGAGCCACGGAGACCTTCCAGCGAACGCCGACACGGTCGTCGTCGGTGCCGGTGCCGTCGGGTGTAGCGTCGCCTACCACCTGACGGAACTCGGCGCCGAGGACGTCACCGTCGTCGACCAGGGCCCGCTCCCCGTCACGGGGGGGTCGTCGGTCCACGCACCGGGTATCATGTTCCAGACGTCGCCGTCGAAAGTGATGACGAAGGCGGCCCACTACACGAGTCGGTTCCTCTCCGACATCGGCACCTACGACGAGGTGGGCGGCATCGAGGTGGCCCGCTCGGAGGAGCGGATGGACTTCCTCCAGCGCCGCTACGAACACGCCACCTCGTACGGTCTTCCGGACCCGGAGTTGCTCTCCCCGGCCGAGGTGGGCGAGCACCTGCCGCTCGTGGACACCGACGAGATTCTCGGCGGCTACTACTCGCCGACGGACGGCCGGGTCGACGGCATCGAGACGCTGCAGTGGTACATCGAGAACACGCCGGCGAGGTTCGTCGGCGACACGCGGGTGACGGACATCGAAACCGGGCCCAGTGGCGTCGAGGCCGTCGTCACCGACCGGGGACGTATCGAGTGTAACCGCTGCGTGCTGGCGACGAACAACTGGGGGTACCAGTCCGGGATGTTGGCGGGGCTGGACCTCCCCATCGCGCCCGTCGAACACCAGTACGTCGTCACCGAACCGCTCGAGGAACTGGCCGACGCGGGCACCGACGTCGGTTCGCACACCGCCGGCCTGGACGTCCCGGGCAACCGCGACATCCAGGAGTACATGAGCGAGGGACCCCACCGGCCCGTCGGCCGCGACCAGGACCACTCGCTGTACTTCCGGACCCACGGCGACGCCCTCGGGATGGGGTCGTACAACCACGAGACGCTCTCGGTCGACCCCGAGGAGATGGGCGTCAACGGCGACATGCAGGCGTCGGTCAGGGGCTTCACGAAGAAGCACTGGGAGCGGGCGACCCACCCCAACCGGGACAAATCGGCGAAGCAGGCGTTCGACGAACTCCTGCCGGCCACGGCCGACGCGGAGTACGCCGTCACCGAGAACGGCATCTTCGTGTTCACGCCCGACGGGATGCCCGCCATCGGCCCGACGGCGTCGGTGGACGGCCTCTGGAGCGCGCTCGCAGTCTGGTGGACCCACTCGGCCGGCTACGCACGCATCCTCGCCGAGTGGATGGAGACGGGCGTCCCCCGCCTCCCCTCGGGACCGGTCGACACCGGCGGCATCCACGTCCGGCGGTTCGAACCGCACGCCGGCGAGAAGGAGTACTTCGTCGACCGCGGCGCGACGCGGTACGAGCAGGTGTACTCCATCGTCGAACCGCGCTGGCAACCCGACGACCACCGCGGCCTCCGTCGGAGCCCCTTCTACAGCCAGCAGGCGGACCTCGGCGCGGAGTTCTACCAGAGCGGCGGCTGGGAGTCCGCCCAGTGGTACGAGTCGAACGCCGACCTCGTCGAGCGCTACGCGGACGAGATTCCCGACCAGGAGGGCTGGCAGGGGGTCAACCGCTCGCCCATCGAGGGGGCGGAACACCTCCACACCCGCGAGCACGTGTCGATGTTCGACATGACCTCGTTCAGTTCCATCGTGGTGGAGGGGGCGGGGAGCGAGGCGTTCCTCCAGCGGATGTGTAGCAACGACGTCGACATCGACGTCGGGCAGGTGCGGTACTCGCTGCTGCTGAACGAGGGCGCGGGCATCCTCGCGGACGTCACCGTCGTCCGCCTCGGCGAGGAGGAGTTCATGGTCACCACCGGCGGGGGGAACTCCCCCGGCATCCACGGTGGCTGGCTCGAAGAGCACGCCCCCGAGACCGTCTCGGTCCACGTCGAGGAGGGCGCGCGGTCGACGGTCGGACTGTGGGGCCCGAAGTCCCGCCTCCTCCTCCAGCGGTGTACCGACGCCGACGTCTCCGACAGCGGCCTGCCCTACTTCCGGGCGAAACAGCTGTACGTCGGCGAGGTGCCGGTCGTCGCGCTGCGGGTGTCGTACGTCGGCGAACTGGGCTACGAGCTGTGGGCGCCGACCGAGTACGGCGCACGCCTCTGGGAGACGCTCTGGGAGGCCGGCCAGGACCTCGACGTGCGACCGATGGGCGGCGGCGCCCTAGAGTCGATGCGTCTGGAGAAGGGGTACCGACTCTGGGGGACCGACATCGACACCGACGCGAACCCCTACGAGGCCGGCCTGCCGTTCGCCGTCGACACGGACACCGACTTCGTCGGCCGCGAGGCCCTCGAACGCGCCAGCGACGAGGGCATCGACAACCGCATCACCCCCCTCACACTCGACGACTCGACGGACATCGTGCTGAGTGGTCGCCCCGTAATGAAGGACGGCGAGGCGCTCGGCTACGTCCAGGCGGCCGACTTCGGCTACTCCATCGGCGAGTCCATCGCCTACACCTACCTGCCGAGCGAGTACGCCGAGGCCGGCACGTCAGTCCAGGTCCTCTGCGAGGGCGAACTGTACGACGCGACGGTCCGGGACGAACCGCTGTTCGACCCGGCGCGCGAGAAGATCCTCGGCTGATACGGTGGCCGCAGCGGACCACCCCTGCCGTCACCACCTGACACCCCACCCCACCCCACCCTACCCATGACCGGACAACAGTCGGACGATTTACCCGTCCAGTACACCGACATCGAACGAGCGCGCGAACGCCTCGACGACGACCGCGTCGTCAAACAGACGCCCGTCGAGCGGAGTTCGTCGCTCGACGAGTTCGTCGACGGGACGGTGTACCTGAAGATGGAGCACCTCCAGTGGACGGGGTCGTTCAAGACCCGGGGCGCGTACAACAAGATCAGCCAGGACGTCGAGCGCGGCGTCGACTCGTTCATCGCGGCGAGCGCGGGCAACCACGCACAGGGCGTCGCGCTCGCGGCGACGACGTGTGGCGCGGAGTCGACGATATTCATGCCGCGGAACGCCCCGCAGGCGAAGGTCAACGCCACCCGGGGGTACGGGGCGACGGTCGAACTCGTCGGCAAGGACTTCCAGGAGACGATGGCCGCCGCACGCGACGCGGCCACCGAGAGCGACGCCGAGTTCGTCCACGCCTACGACGACGTCGACATCATCGCCGGGCAGGGGACGCTCGGGACCGAGATGTACCACGACTGTCCCAACGTCGACACGGTGGTCGTTCCCATCGGCGGTGGCGGACTCATCAGCGGGGTCTCCACGGCGATCAAACACCTCTCGCCCGAGACGCGCGTGGTCGGCGTCCAGGCCGAGGGGGCGGAGACCGTCCACGAGAGCCTCGCCAAGGGGATGCCCGTGACGCTCGACGAGGTGAACACCATCGCCGACGGCATCGCCACCGGCGGCATCAGCGAGACGACGCTCCGAATCATCCAGCGGAACGTCGACGAAGTCGTGACCGTCTCCGACACGGAAGTCGCGCGGGCAATCCTGCTGTTGATGGAGCGGGCGAAGCAGGTCGTCGAGGGGGCCGGGGCCGCGTCGGTGGCCGCCATCCTCTCGGACGACCTCGACGTCTCCGGGGAGACGGTGATGCCGCTGCTCTGTGGGGGCAACCTCGACATGACACGGCTACAGACCGTCCTCGTCCACGCGCTCACCGAGCGCCAGCAGCTCCTCCGCCTCCGGGTCCACATCCAGGACGTCCCCGGGAAGATGGAGGAGCTGTCGGGCATCATCGCCGACCAGAACGCGAACATCCACAACGTCCGCCACGACCGCTCGGTCGACGGCCTCGAAATCGGCGAGGCGTACCTGGTGTTCCGCGTCGAGTCCAGCGGTGCCGAACACGCCGCGTCCATCATCGAGGCCGTCGAGGAGGCGGGGTACGACGTCGAGAACCTCACCCAGACGATCCGGTGAGGCAGGCTCGGCCCGTCTCGGGGACCGCGCTTGCCGCCGCGACGAGCCCCAGGTGGCCGCGTCCCCGCCACGACTCGTCCTGTCGGACGCGACTCTCGTGTCAGGTAAAACTATTTACTATCCGTGGGAAGGGGCACCCGGGTTGTCGGCCATGTACGAACACATACTTATCCCCTTCGATGGGAGCGACGAGGCGCGGAAGGGAGCCATCCACGGAATCGAACTGGCGTCGGCGGTCGGTGCGACCGTCCACGCGCTCTACGTGATGGACTTGCCGGGTGTCCCGCGCGCCCTGTCGCTCCGCGACGACGAGGAAGACGTCCGCGAGGAGTACCGCCAGTACGGCGAGCGGGTGACCGGCGAGATCTGCAGCGTCGCGGCAGAGCACGGCGTCGACTGCGAGACGGCTCTGCGGACGGGCAAGCCGAGCGAGGAGATCGTCGAGTTCGCCGAGGAAGAAGGGATGGACGCCATCGTGATGGGGTCGGCCTACCGGGGGAAACTCGGGTCGCTCCTCGGTGGCACTACGGACAAGGTGGTCCGCAGTGCGACGATCCCCGTCATCACGCAGCGGATGCACATGGACGAACTCTGATCGCCGCCGGCGACGACCGGTGTGGGGGACCCGTCGCAGGCGGGGAGCCGTGACCGAGCGGTCCCTCCCCCGCCGACGGATAATCTCTGGGCCGTGCCGGTGCAGGTCCTCGAGCGAGCGGACGCAGTCACTCACGGTGGGGCCCGTATCCGCAGCCCAGGACCCCGTGGGACGACCGACGACACGACCCGGTACGACCGTGGCCGTCGCTGCCGGACTCGTCTCACGGCCCGAGCCGTGAACCCTCCCCTCGACGCTCCGCCAGCGGCGCCGAACGACAGGTCCTCCCCGCCTCACCCGTCGACGAGTCGCGTCGCCCGGATGTAGATAGTGAGGCTCGCGCTCAGGAAGCAGAACCCGGCCACCGCGTACTCGCCGCTGGACAGTGAGAACAGCGCCGCGCCGAACAGCAAGACGACGAGGACGGCCGCGGCCGTCGCCAGTGCGTTTCCCATGCCGAGTTCTCACACACCGGAGGCATAAATCCGCCACACGGAGCCGCGCTCAGTACGAGTGTTTGAAGTCCCAGTGGTACCGGCAGGTGTGACAGGTCGCCCACTCGGGCACGTCGAAGCGGTTCGGGTGGCGCTGGCCGTGTTCCATCCGGTCGCCACACGTCGGGCAGACGAGACACAGAAGCTCCAGGTCGGGGAACTCCTCGTGGGAGAACTCGGCGACACAGCGTGAGCAGTCGATGTCGGCGCGCGGGTCGTGGTGTTCGATGGTGGCCTCACAGCGCGGACAGCGCAGTCGCGCGGGCGGCCGGTGCCCCCAGCCGACGTCCCCGTCGACGGTCGTCGTCTGCGCTTCCGGAATCGAGAGCCGGAACTGGTTCGCGTCGGGGTCCTTCCGGAGTGGGTCGGCCAGGGTGTCGAACAGACTCCGCAGCCGACGAAACACGAAACCTAACCGATTAATCATTACCTGTTCCTCGTGACGCGTCCGAGTTAAGTGTCGGTGCCGTCGGACGCCACTCGAGTCCCTCGTGCGACTGTTCAGTACACTCGTGCGCTGGAACGTCCCCGGCACGCGTCCCGCGAGCGGGTTCGCTAACGTAAACGGTTTGGCAACTTTTATTATATTCTACTCTTACCATTGCGTGTGGTTAGCACGCACAGGTAGACGCCCGCATACGCCGACTCACGGCGGACGTGACTCGGCGTACCCATCACGGTGGCTGGCCCCGTACGGACCAATCGACGGTCCCCCCGCGGGCCGGCGGGCCCGGAGTCGACGAGTGAACCACACGACGAACACAACCTCACTGAACCGGTGAGGACGACCATGCAACACACCGAACCACGAACGCGGTACCGTAGACGGAGGGTACAGTATGGCAAGCAGTGACGACACGACGGGCGAGATGTCCGATGGGCTCCAGGTAGAGCTGTTCCACCCGGACTCGGACCGCGAACCGGGCGACACGAACATCGAGAAGTTCGGATTCGACGTCCATCCGATCGTCTTCCCGATCTCGCTGGTCATCATCGCCGCGTTCGTCGCGGCGACGATTCTCCTGGGCGAACAGGCCTCGGAGGTGTACGGCGCGGTGTTCAGCTTCATCAACGGGACGTTCGGGTGGTTCTACATCCTGGCGGTGAACCTGTTCATCATCACCATCGTCTACTTCGCGGTCAGCAAGTACGGCAACATCCGGATCGGCGGCGTCGAAGCCGAGAAGGAGTTCGACGACTTCTCGTGGATGGCGATGCTGTTCAGCGCCGGCATGGGGATCGGCCTCATGTTCTTCAGCGTGGCCGAACCGATGTGGCACTTCGGCAGTAGCGCCTCCGAGTTCATGGTGGTCCCGCCCGCGTTCGGCGCGGAGGGCGGTACCCCCGCGGCGGCCAGCGCCGCCATGGCGCAGACGTTCTTCCACTGGGGCTTCCACCCGTGGGCCATCTACGGCCTCGTCGGACTGGGACTGGCGTTCTTCTCGTTCAACCGCGGCCTGCCGCTGACGTTCCGGTCCATCTTCTGGCCGCTCCTGGGTGACCGCATCTACGGGTGGCCGGGACACGTCATCGACCTCGTGACGGTGTTCGCGACGCTGTTCGGCCTCTCGACCTCGCTCGGTCTCGGGGTCGCACAGGTCAACACCGGCCTCTCGTACGTCGGCGGGGACATCCTCGGTCTCGTCTCCATCCCGACGGGGACCATCCCACAGGTGGTCCTCATCGCGGGCATCACCGCCATCGCGACGCTGTCGGTGGCGGCGGGGCTCGACGGCGGTGTCAAGCGCCTGAGCACCCTGAACCTCTACCTGATGTTCGGGATGCTCGCGTTCCTGCTCGTCGTCGGCCCGACGATCTACATCTTCGGGACGTTCGCCTCGGGCCTCGGCGCGTACCTGAACAACTTCCTCCAGCTGTCGTTCTTCACCGGCACCGTCGGTGGGGGCGCCTCCCTCGGCGGCTACACCGTCCAGGGCTGGATGGGCAGCTGGACCATCTTCTACTGGGGCTGGTGGATCGCGTGGTCGCCCTTCGTCGGGATGTTCATCGCGCGCATCTCGAAGGGCCGCACCGTCCGGGAGTTCGTCCTGGGGGTGCTGTTCCTGCCCGCGCTGTTCTCGTTCCTCTGGCTCTCGACGTTCGGCGGGTCGGCCCTGTGGGTCGAACTCGTCGGTGGCGGCGGCGTCGCCTCCGCCGTGGCGAACCAGGGACAGACCGTCGCGATGTTCGCGATGCTCGCGCAGTTCCCGCTTGGAGCCGTCTCCGGCCTCCTGGCGACGCTGCTCGTCATCACGTTCTTCGTCACGTCGTCCGACTCGGGGTCGCTGGTCATCGACCACCTGACCTCGGGCGGCAAGCACGACGTCCCCAAGGCGCAGCGCATCTTCTGGGCGGTCACCGAGGGCGCCGTCGCGGCGACGCTGCTCATCGGTGGGGGCCTGAGCGCGCTGCAGACTGCCTCCATCACGACAGGACTCCCCTTCGGAGTCATCCTCTGTCTGATGTGTTACACGGTCTATCTCGGTCTCGACAACGAGTACGAGATCCTCGCGTCCGAGCAGTTCGCCGAGCGCATCGAGGACATGACCGCGGCGGACGACGTCGACGTCGGCACCACCGGCGGCGACGTCGTGACCGACGTCAAGCGGAGCGACCCGGAGAGCAGCGACTGACGACTCGACGACCCCGGGACGCGACCCGGGCGTCTCCCGACTTCGACTCGGTTTATTCGACGCGTTCCGTCCGCCGGAGTCACGTCGCCGTCGCTCGCCGGTGCGCGACCGACGACCCCCGCCTCACGAGAACTTCCACTCGTCGTCGTCGCCGGTCCGCCGGACGCCCGTCTCGTCGTCGTCCTCGACGTCGTCCGGCCACTGGATGCCCCCGCGCACGCTCTTGTACACGAAGGCGCCGAACGCGGCGAGCAGGCCCAGGAGGACCAGCGCGCTCGCGACAGAGACGAGTTGTGCGGCGTTCTCGACGAGGCCGGAGCCGATCCCGGCCTGGAGCAGGACGTCCATACCGGTGTGGACGGCCTCCGTCCGCATCAGTGTTGGTCCAGCGGGTGGGCGCGAGACGGGCCGCTACCCGTGGACCTCGGCGGCGTCGGCGTGCATCCACCGCCGCGTCGGTCCACCGACCCCGACGGCGGCGATGGCGACCCACACCAGCAGTCCGAGCGCGGTCGGCAGGACGAACAGCGCTACCGCCCCGAGGAGGCCGACGCCGACCAGTCCGACCCAGGGGTCGCGCACGCCGAGCGCGTCCGTGAACCACGCGCCGACGACGACGAACCCGAGCCCGCCGAGCGTGAACAGCAACGCCCCGAGCACGACGACGGCCAGGACGGTCAGCGCCGTCGTCGCGACGCCGAGTCTGCTCACCTGGCTGTAGGCGTAGACGGTGAAGAACACGACGAGGCCGTAGGCGATGAGCCCGTAGATCACCGAGAGGAGCGGGTTCGCCATCGACGCGTCGACGGCGGCGTCGAGGCGGTTGCCGTAGCGGTAGATGACGGCCCCGCCGAAGAGGACGGTCAGGAGGAAGACCGCCGCCGCCCGAACCGACGCGGGCGCGCCGAGGAGGGTGGACGGGTCGAGCACCTGTCGCACCCCCCCGGAAGCGAGACTCGACGGGAGGGGGCCCGCGGCAGCCGAAAACATACCACGCCATTACCGGAGCCGTGGGGAAAAGCTATCGGTGAGGCGACGGTCTCCGCCAGCGATGGCGTCGGTGCATCCGGGTCTCGGCTGTCTCTGTCGGGCGGGGCTGAGGTGACAGACGGCTCGGTGTGGCGGTCCGACGGTGTCGGGCCATCGGCCGCGGGGTCGGATCCGGAGAGTAGACAGATATTTATCACGACGCCGCGAAATCGTGGGGTATACTACCACGACCCATGGAGCGGACGCAGAGCCCGAGGTGCTCGTCCACCGGTGGTTCGAGGAACTGTTCAACCGCGGCGACCTGGCGGTGGTCGAGGAGATTCTCGCCGCCGACGTCGACTACCACGGCCCACCGAGTCTCACGCCGCGGGACGTCTCCGGTCCCGAGGACATCGGGGAGTACGCCGAGGTGTACCGGACGGCGTTCCCCGACCTCCAGTACACCGTCGAGTCGCTCGAACGGGTCGGTGACCGGAACTCACCGGAGCGACCTCTTCGGCATCGAGTCCACCGGTGAGGTGTTCACCGTCTCCGGCATCGACGTGTTCACCGTCGAGGACGGGCGGATAACCGAGGTGCGCGCCCAGTGGGACACGCTGACGATGTCCGGGAACTGGGTGTCGTCCCCGACGTCGGTCTCGCGGCCGAGTGAGAGACGGCCCCACCGGCGCAGCACTCCAGAAGAGACGTCCCGCTCGTCGCGTCAGCGACCGTTCGTTCCCGTCCGGGTCGCCTCGACGGTCCGGAGCACCGCCGCGTTCTCCGCGACGTCGTGGACGCGGACGACGTCCGCGCCACGCTCGGCCGCCAGCGCCGTCACGGCCAGCGTCGGCGGGAGGCGGTCGTCGTCCGGCGCGGCGGCGTCGGCGAGCATGGACTTGTGCGAGTGGCCGACCATCAGCGGACAGCCCAGCGCGCGGAACTCCGCGAGCCGATCGACGAGTTCGAACGACTCGGCGGCGTCCTTGCCGAACCCACAGCCGGGGTCGACGAGTATCTTCTCCCGGTCGACGCCGGCGCGTTCCGCGTGGAGCACCGACTCGCAGAGGTCGTCGAGGACGTCGTCCACGACGTCGTCGTACTCGACGACGCGGTCGGGGTCGACCGGCGCGTCGAGGCTATGCATGAGAATCAGCCGTGCGTCGTGGTCGGCGACGACGAACCGCATCTCGGGGTCGTCGAGCCCGGAGACGTCGTTGACGACGCTCGCCCCCGCTTCGAGTGCGGCGTCGGCGACGGCCGCCTTCCGCGTGTCGATGGAGGCGGGCACGCCGAGCGAGGAGACGGCCTCGACGACTGGGACGACGCGGTCGATCTCCGTTTCGACCGGGACGGGCTCAGCACCGGGTCGCGTGCTCTCGCCGCCGACGTCGACGACGTCCGCGCCCGCGGCGACCATCTCCTTCGCGCGGGCGACTGCCGCCTCGAGTTCGACGTACTCCCCGCCGTCGTGGAAGCTGTCGGGCGTGACGTTCAGCACGCCCATCACGGCCGTCCCCTCGGCCGCGAACGGGTCGCGCGGTGGCCCGTCGACGGCGGCGTCGACCTGTCGACCGAGGTGAGCCAGTCCGAGTCCCTCGTCGTCGAGCGACGCGGCGAGGTCACGGAGCTGTGGGACGGTCCCGGCGAGCACCGTCGCGACGAACTTCTCGGGCGCGCCTCTCGCGGAGCGCAGACACGTCCCGCCGAGGGCCTCGAACCGTGTGGCGACCCGTTCGGCCTGGTCGTGTCGGAGACGGGTCCCGAACACGCGGTGGTCGAGCGCATCGGCCGACTCGGCGAAGGTCGCCCCCGAGAGCAGCGCCCGCCCCGTGGTCCGCCGTCCCCGTTCCTTCGGGACGACGAGGCGCGTCCAGCGGTCCCGTGCCTCGGCGACGGCGTACAGCGACCCGGTGACGAGCACGGCATCCTCGGCGTCGGCGGCGGCGAGCGCCCGCTCCGTCGCCTCCGCGACGCTCTCGACGGCGTGGGTCGTCTCGGCGTGCCCCTCGAAGGCGGCCGCCAGCGCGTCGGTCGTGGCCGCACGCTCCACGTCGGGGCGGGTGACGACCGCCGTCTCGACCGGCGGGAGCGCCGCCACCATCGCCTCGTGGTCCTTGTCGCTCATCGCCCCGAAGACGACGTGGAGGTCCTCGTACTCGTAGCGAGCGAGCAGGTCCGACAGCGTGGCGGCCGCGCCGGGGTTGTGCGAGCCGTCGAGGAACACACACGGCTGGCGTTCGACCAGTTCGAACCGGCCGGGCCAGGTGACGCTCCGCAGGCCGCGAGCGATGGTGGCGGGGTCGACCGACGCGACCTGTCGGGCCAGGGTCGCCGCGATTCCGGCGTTCGTCGCCTGGTGTTGCCCCACGAGCGGGAGGGCGGTCTCCAGCGACCAGTCGGGACCCGTGATGGACACCTCGCTCTCGGCGGGCGACCGCATCCCGGTCTCGACGGCGCGGACGTCCGCGTCCTCGGTCCCGATGGTGACGGTGTCGGTCACCGACTCGATGGCCGCCAGCGCGCTGCCGACCGCTCCCGTCACGAGCGGGGCGTCCGCGGGCGCGACCTGCGCCTTGTCGCGGGCGATCTCTTCGACCGTGTCGCCGAGGAGGTCAGTGTGTTCGAGACTGACGCTCGTGACCGCACTGGCGACGGGGTCGACCGCGCTGGTGGCGTCGTAGCGGCCGCCGATGCCAACCTCGAGCACGCCGACGTCGACGTCCTCGGCGGCGAAGTGAGCGATGGCGAGGGCGGTCAGCACCTCGAAGTGCGTCGGGGTGTCGCCGTCGTCGCGGAGGTCGTCGACGACGGGCCGGAGCCGCTCGACCTGCGCCGTCAGCTTCGCCTTCGGAATCTCTCGACCGTCGACTCGGACCTGCTCGCGAAAGTCGTTCAGCCCGGGCGAGGTAAACAGCCCCACGCTCAGGCCGGCCTCCCGGAGCACGCAGTCGAGCATCCGTGCGGTGCTCCCTTTCCCGTTCGTGCCGGCCACCTGGACGAACGTCGTCCCGTGCTGTGGGTCGCCGAGTCCGGCGAGCAGGCGAGCCGTCGTCTCCGTCCCGGGCTTCGGCAGCCGTCGCTGCAACGACGTCAGGTAGTCGACCGACTCGTGATACTCCATGTCATACACCGGCGGCGGGGGCGTGATTAAACCTACTGACGCGAGCGCCGCGACGGGCGTTCGGTCCCGATGCGGCGCGCTCGGCCGACGTAGCGCGACCACATCGCGCGCCGCGCGGACACGACGTATCCGAAATCGAGTACGACGAGCGAGAGACGGGCGCTGACAGCGCGCACAAACACGTCGTATCCCGCGGCTGTCAGCAACGGGAACTTTCTTACGGCAATGTGGGCGACGTTATCACCATGTCATCCGACAACGAGCCGATTCCGACGGACTACGAGCTCGCACAGGCGGCGGAGATGGAGCCGATATGGGAGCTCGTCGAGCCGTGGGGACTCGGTCTCGACGACCTCCAGTACTTCGGCGAGTACACCGCGAAGGTAAAACACCACGCTATCGACCGCCTGCGCGAGCAGGCGGAGGAGAAGGAGAACAACCTGGTACTGGTGACCGGGATGACTCCGACGCCGAAAGGGGAGGGCAAGACCGTCACGACGGTGGGGCTGGGGCAGACGCTGAACCACCTTGGCGAGGACGCGATGATCGCCATCCGCGAACCGTCGCTCGGGCCGGTGTTCGGGGTCAAGGGCGGCGCCGCGGGCGGCGGCCGCTCGCAGGTCCTCCCGATGGAGGACATCAACCTCCACTTCACGGGTGACCTCCACGCGCTCACCTCGGCACACAACCTCATCGCGGCGATGCTCGACGCGAAAATCTCGCAGGGGAACGACCTCGAGATCGACGTCAACGACGTCTCCTGGCCGCGGGCGCTCGACATGAACGACCGCGTGCTCCGCGAGACGGTCATCGGCCTCGGCGGGAAGACGGGCGGGACGCCCCGCGAGGCGAGCTTCCTGCTCACCGCGGCCTCCGAACTGATGGCGGTCCTCTGTCTGGCCTCCGACCTCGGCGACCTCAAAGAGCGCATCGCGCGTATCATCGTCGCGTACACCGAAGACGGCGACCCCGTCACGGTCGACGACATCGAGGCTACCGGGCCGGTCACGATGCTGCTCCGCGACGCCATCAAGCCGAACGTGGTCCAGACCATCGAGGGGACGCCCGCGTTCGTCCACGGCGGCCCGTTCGCCAACATCGCCCACGGGACGAACTCGCTCATCGCGGACAAGGCCGCCTTCGGCATGGGCGACTACCTCGTCACCGAGGCCGGCTTCGGTTCCGACCTCGGCGCGGAGAAGTTCATGGACATCGTCTGTCGACTCGGCGACATGACGCCGAACGCCGTCGTGCTCGTCTCGTCGGTCCGGGCGCTGCAGTACCACGGTGCGGACATGTGGCCCGTCGACTACGACGCCATCGACGAGTCGGGCGTCGACACCCTCCGGAAGGGCTTCGAGAACCTCGACCGGCACGTCTCGAACCTCCAGAAGTTCGGCGTCCCGGTCGTCGTCGCGGTCAACCGGTTCCCCGACGACACCGACGAGGAGGTCGAGGCCGTCTTGGAGCACTGCCGTGAGGACCTCAGCGTCCGCGCGGCCGAGTCCGAGGTGTTCGAGAAGGGCAGCGAGGGCGGTGAGGACCTCGGCAACAACGTGCTCGAGGCGGTCGAGGAGAGCGACGAGTCGGAGTTCCGTCACCTCTACGACGACGACGCCTCCCTCCAGGAGAAGATCGAGACGGTCGCCACCGAAATCTACGGCGCCGACGGGGTCAAGTTCACCGGTGGCGCTCTCGACGACATCGAACGCATGGAGGACGAACTGGGTCTCGGCGACGTCCCCGTCTGCATCTCCAAGACGTTCCACTCCTTCTCCGACGACGCGAGCAAGAAGGGTGCACCCGAGGGGTGGGACCTCGAAATCAGCGAGGTCTACCCGTCGGCGGGCGCCGGCTTCGTCGTCGCGCTCACCGCCGACGCGCTGACCATGCCGGGCCTGCCGGCGCGTCCCGCCGCCGCCGACATGGACATCGACGCCGACGGGAACATCTCCGGCCTGTTCTGACGCCACCGGCGGCCGCGCGAACAGTTATTTAACAGGTTGTTGCCATATAGGAGTATGAGCGGAGAGTGTTACTTCTGCAACGGCATCGTGTTCCCGAGCGAACCGGACGACATCCTGCTGGACGGGCACGCCGACCACGCCGTCTACATGCACCGGCGCTGTGCGGAGGGGTACAACGCCCTCGAATCAGTCGACGGCACCGGCACCGGCGACGGTGACGACGACGGTGACGGCGGAACGCGGCCGGTCGTCTGCCCGGAGTGTGACGCGGTCGAACACGTCGCGTTCGGACCGCCGGCGTCTTCGAGGCGGGCCTCGGACTCGTCGCACGGCTGACCGGCCGCCGACGCGTCGGGGGTCGCTCGCCCCCTCCCGTGTCGCCCTGCCCCGCCTCGCCCCGTCTCAGGGGAGGTCGACCGGGACGCCCGACTGCACACTCGCCGCCTTCACCGTGTTGTACATCAGCATCGCGATGGTGAGCGGACCGACGCCGCCGGGGACGGGCGTGATGACGCTCGCTTTCTCCTTCGCCGACTCGAAGTCGACGTCGCCGACGAGTTCGTACCCCTTCTCGTTGTCGGCCTCGACGCGACTGATGCCGACGTCGACGACGACCGACCCCTCCGAGACCATCTCGCCGTCAATCATCTCGGGGACGCCCGCCGCGGCGACGACGATGTCGGCGGCGCGGGTCTTCGCGGCGAGGTCGTTCGTCCGCGAGTGACAGACCGTCGTGGTGGCGTTGCCGCCGGGCGCCTTCTGGATGAGCAGGTTCGCCATCGGCTTCCCGACGATGTCCGAGCGGCCGACGACGACGGCGTCTTTCCCCTCCGTCTCGACGTCGTACGCCGCGAGCAGTTTCTGGACGCCGTGCGGGGTACACGGCTTGTACCGGGCGTTACCGGCGACGAGACGGCCGACGTTCTCGGGGTGGAAGCCGTCGACGTCCTTGACGGGGTCGATGCGGCGCAGGACCTCGTGGCGCTCGACGTGGTCCGGGAGCGGGAGCTGGACGAGGATGCCGTGGACGGACGGGTCGTCGTTCAGTTCGTCGATGCGTTCGAGCAGGGTCGAGGCGGGCTCGGACGGGTCGATGTCGTCGTGGTAGCTCTCGATGCCCAGTTCCCCGCACGCGCGTTGCTTCATCGAGACGTACGTCTCGCTGGCGCCGTCGTCGCTCATCAGGACCGTCGCCAGTCCGGGTGTCACCCCGTCGTCGGTGAGCGTCTCCGTACACGCCGCGAGTTCGTCTCGGATCCGGTCGGCGACCTGGTTGCCGTCGATTACTGTTGTCATCGGTCGAGTGTGGTGGTGAGTGTGGTGGGTACCGCGGACTCACCGGGCGAGAGACGCGCGACCGGCCGTCTCGGCCCGGCGAGCAGTCGTGCTGGCGACGCGCCGCCGCCAGTGGGAGCTCTCGTCCCGTCCACACGGCCAGTGGGGATAACTCCCGCTCTGGAATACTCCGCCCGTTGAAGTACGCACACCCTCGTGGCGACGGCCGCACCTCACTCCCTGTCTCTGTCAGGCGGGTCGACGTCGTGGTGGAGTTGGATGGCCGGGAGCCGCTCCCGGAGGTGGCCGAGCACGGAGGTGTGACCCCGCTCCCTCCGGAGGAACGTCACCGTCAACCCGCCCAGCGCCACCAGCGCGATGACGGCGAAGGGCCCGCCGGTCAGGACGGCCAGCGCCTGGAGCGTCTCCGCGCCGCCGACCAGGAGGACGGCGACGGCCACCGCGCCCTGGAAGACGCCCCAGAAGGCGATACTCCCCGTCGAGGGAGCGACGCCGCGACGGCTCCCGAGGATGGCGGCGACGAGCGTCGACGTGTCGGCCGACGTCACGATGAACACGACGATGAGCGCCAGGAAGAGGAACATGAGCAGTTGGCCGAGCGGGAGGGCGGCGAACAGCGGGAAGCCCGTGACGGCCTCGTTGCCCCCCCGGGCGGCGACGGCCGCGAGGACGTCCACCCGTCCCGTGTGCTGGACGAACAGGGAGGTACCGCCCAGGAGGAGGAACCAGAGCACCGTCGCCAGCGAGGTGGCGACGACGCTGGTGAACACGACGGTCCGGATGCGCCGGCCGCGCGAGAGCGCCGCGACGAACAGGCCCGCGAAGGGCGCCCACGAGAACCACCACGACCAGTTCCAGACGGTCCAGTTCGCCACCCACTCCCCGCCCGTGTAGACGCTCATCGGGAGGAAGTGGACGGCGTAGCCGGACAGCGCCCGCGCGCCCTGCTCGACGACGAACGACCGCGGACCGACGGCGAGGACGACGGCCGCGAACAGCGCGAAGAGCACGACGTTGAGGCCGGCGATGCGCCGGATGCCGCGGTGGATGCCCGTCACGCTGGAGAGGACGTAGATGACCGTCAGTCCCGCGACGAACAGCACGGGGCCGACGGGGCCGGCGCTGACGCCCCACTGGAAGCTGATGCCGGCGAGGAACTGCTCGCTCACCAGCGCGATGGAGGTGGCGATGCCGCCGACGGTGGCGAACACCGCGAGCGTGTCGACGAGTCGACTCCACGGCGAGTCGAGGCCGTCGACCCCGAGCACCGGCGCGAGGACAGTCGAGACCCGCAGCGGGGCGTCGCGGACGAACACGAAGTACGCGACGGGGACGCCGACGACGGCGTAGGTGCTCCACGCCGACAGCCCCCAGTGGAACACCGCGTAGACGAGCGCACCGGAGAGCGCCGCCTCGGACCGTGGCGCGGCGTCGAGATACGGCGGCGGGTTCTGGTAGTGAAACAGCGCCTCGGCCGGGCCCCAGAAGACGATGCCCGCGGCGATGCCGGCGGCGAAGACGAGCGCGAAGTACGTCGGGTAGGTGTACGTCGGTTCGACGTCCGGCCCGCCGAGTTTGATGTCGCCCCACGAGCCGAACAGCAAGAGCAGACAGTAGCCCACCGAGAGCAACACGGCGCCGAGGAAGACCACGCTCGCCTCGCGCAGGATGGTCCGCGAGACGGCGTCGACGAGCGCCGTCGTCTGCCCGGGGGCGACGACCTGGACGCAGAAGAAGAGCGCGAAGGCGACGGCGGGCACGCCGAGCGTCACCGGGTCGAGCGTCCGCCGGAACTCCCCTGCGAGGTCGCGGAACACCGGCCCGTGGATCCGGAGCACCGACGTGGACGACGTCGACTCCTCGTCCGTCTCGGGGTAGGGGAGGACGGCGAGGTAGCCGAGTCCCGAACAGAAGAAGAGCAGCGAGACGGTCAGCCAGACGCGGCCGGAGACGGCCTCGCCGACGAACTCCGGGAAGAAGAAGCCCGCGAGGACGACGCCGCCGGAGACCGCACAGAGCGGCACCAGCGCCTTCGCGAGGAGTCGGTCGACCCCGGTGACCGAGGAGGTAGCCATTGGGCATCCGTGAGGTGTGTGACCACATAGTAGTACCGTCGGTGCGCGTCACGACACTCCGGGGCCGGACCGGTGCCGTAAACGGCCGGCGCCTCAGGTCAGGTGTCGACTCGACGTCAGGTGTCGACCTGTTCGCAGGAGCGGTACACCACGTAGACCGTCCCGTTCTCGCGGGCGATGCCCATCCCGGCGCGGAACTGTGCCGGCGGGCGCGAGAGCGTCTCGGTCCGGTCGGCCGCCGCCAGTGCGTCGGCGACGGCGACGGCCGCCTCGTCGATCGGTGTCGAGGCCGCCAGGTCGACCCGTGCCGGGACCTGCGTGCAGAACAGTCGGTGGTTCGTCAGCGTCGGTTCCGTTCCGGGAGCCCACTCGGTGGCGAGGGCGTCGGTCGTGTCCTGGGCGGTGCCGCGGACGAACCGGTCGTGGGGCATCGGGGCGAGTCCCCGGGCCTCGCGCCGGTCGTTCAGTTCCTCCCAGACGGCGTCGCGGAGACTGTCCTCGGCCTCGGTCGTCGTGTCCGGCGGGAGTAACTCGCCGTTCGCGTACTGGACGCCCCCGTAGATGAACGCGAACACCACGACGAATATCGTCGCGATCGTCAGGAGGCTGAGTTGTGCACGTCCCGCTCCCATCGGTCCTACTAGTGTCCGACGGGCTAAATGGGTTTCCGCGACTGTCCACGTGCACGATGCCCGAGGGAGACGAACCGCCCCCGTGAACACGCCTGCCGCCCGCCGTCAGGTCGGGTCCTCGTCGGTGGTCCTCGCTCCCTCCTCCGTACCCGTCTCCGCTCTCTCGCCCGCACTCGTCTCCGCTCCCTCCTCCGCACTCTTTTCCGTCTCCGCCTCTGTCTCTGCTCCCGCCCCGCCGAGGAGGTCGGTGTGTGACGACGTCGCCTCGTCGCCGAGGACGCTCCGTCCGAGCAGCCGCCCGCCGATGCTCAGGGGGTTGATGACCTCGTCGGTCCCGACCGATTCGAGTTTCGCGACGTGCTTCTTCTCGTTGGCGGTGGCGACGACGCGGACGTCGGGGCTGACCTCCTTCGCTGCCAAGACGGCGAGGACGTTCCGCGCGTCGTCGTCACTGCTCACGACCACGCCGCGGGCGGCGTCGACGGCGACGGTGCGCAACACCTCCTCGTCGGTGGGGTCGTCGGTCAGCACCTCGACGCCATCGTCCGTGAGCGCCGCGGCCACCTCGGCGTCGGGCGTGACGACCACGAGGTCCGTCTCGCCGTCCAGTTCGTCCAGTAACGATGCCGTGACGTCGCCGTGCCCGAGGACGACGACGTGGTCCTCGAGGAGTGTGAGGTCTGATGCAGTCATGTATCCGAACGCGGAGGCCATCCGGGACTCGATGGCCGGGCCGATGAGCGCGCCGACGGCGACGGTGAACGCCCCGGTCCCGAACAGAATGACCGACAGCGAGAACCACTTCGCCTCGGGCGTCGTCGGGGTGATGTCGCCGTAGCCGACCGTCGCCACCGTCACGATGACGTAGTAGACGGCGTCGCTCAGGCTGTCGAGTTCGGAGAACTGCCCCCGCAGGCCGTACGCGCCGACGGTGCCGTAGAGTCCGACACCGACGACCGACGACAGCGAGGCGACCTGCAGCGGCGAGAGGTCGATGCTCCGGTCGAACTCGTCGCGGTTGTACACGAGCAGCGTGATGGTGACGACGGTGGCGAGAAACAGCGGGACGTCGGTCGTCTGGAGCGTCACCAGCGGCAGCGCCAACAGCCCCGACAGGACGACCAGCGACACGCGCCAGACGAGACGCTTGCGGCGCTGTAACCCGGCCGTCACGAGACCCAGGACGAACGCGAACAGGACGCCCGCGAACCGGACGAACGTCCCGGCCGCGGGCACGGACGCCGCGATGGGGCCGCTCGGCGTCGGCGGTTGGCTCAGGTTCGAGAGGCCGGTGACGAACGCCAGCAGGGTGACCACGCCGGTCAGCACGACGGTCGGTCTCGCGCCGGAGAACTGCCGCCACTCGACGAACGGAATCCGGTCTGCGGGGTAGAACACCTCCTCGTACGCCGGCCCCGGCGGACTGTCGGTTCTGTCGGCCACGACAACTGGTGGCACACGAGCCGTATTAAATCACCCCCGCACCTCCCCACCCCGTGCCGACCGCCACGGCCCACCCGCTCACGGTCGAGGGTGTTCGACCGGGCGTCTCTGCTCGACCGAGACGATTCCACAACGAGTCATCGAAATATCATTTCGTGCTCTCTCGGCTCGCGGTCGGCGTCCCGACCGGGATTTAACACGGTGGCCCGGATACGACGGGGCGTGAAACGAACCATCAGTACCGACGACGCACCGGCCGCCGTGGGCGCGTACAGTCAGGCGACGACGAACGGCGACGTCCTCATCACCGCCGGGCAACTCCCGCTGACGGTCGACGGGGAGCTGCTCGACGACGAGTCCGTCGGCGACCAGACGAGACAGTGTCTCCGGAACGTCGAGGCCATCCTCGAATCCGAGGGGCTGGGACTGGAGGACGTCCTCAAGACGACCGTCTTCCTCGACGACATCGACGACTTCGACGCGTTCAACGAGGCGTACAGCGAGTTCTTCGAGAGCGACCCGCCGGCCCGGAGCGCCGTCGGCGTCGGCGCGGTACCGAAGGGGGCGGCGGTCGAAATCGAAGCCATCGCGACCACCGACTGACCGGCGACCCCCGCGCTGGGGTCCCCTTCTCTCCCCTGCCGCTGGTCCCGGCCGCCGGCGCTGGGCGTATCACGGCTCCCCGTGGCGTGGTCGGCGAGGCGCGACACGACGGACTGACTCCCGCTTGGTAGCCCGACACGACGGACTCCCGTCCGCTGGGTCGCCCGACACGACACCTCGGAATCCGTGGGCACTGTGGACGGAGGCCGTGGCCACTCGCTCGCGCTCCCCCTGAACGCGTGAGACGACGTCGTCCGGGGTTTTTTCCCACCGCGAGGCCGAGTCACACGATGACATGCCCACCACACCCTCCCCCGCGTTCCCCGTCGTCCGAGCCGTCACTACCCTCCGTACCGCGGCGACCAGCCGATGACGGGACCGACCCTCATGGAGGGTGGGCCGCTGGCGGCGGCGATGCGCGACTCGGTCCGGCAGGACGTCGAGACGCTCGCCGACACGGGGGTGACGCCGACGCTCGGGACGGTGCTGATGAGCGCCGACCCCGCGTCCCAGTCGTTCATGGACCGGAAGCACGAGGCCTGTGCGGCGCTCGGCATCGAGACGCGCCGGGTCGACGTCGACCCGGACGCGCCCGCGTCGACGCTGTACGAGTCCGTCGAGCGACTCGCCGCGGACGAGGACGTGACGACGGTGTTCGTCCAGGCGCCGCTCCCGGACCACGTCGACACGCGGGCCGTCCGCGAGCGCGTCCCCCCCGGGAAAGACGTCGACTGTTTCGCGCCGGCGAACCTCGGTCGCCTCGTCGCCGGTACCCCACGGGTCACGCCGGCGACGGCGTCGGCCGTCCTCCACCTCCTCGACGCGTACGACGTCGACACCGACGGGCGGGATGTCGTCGTCGTCGGACGGACGACGACTATCTGCAAGCCGCTGGCGAACCTGCTCCTGTCGCCCGCGCCGAACCCGGACGCCACGGTCACGGTCTGTCACTCGCGGACGACGGACCTCGCCGCCCACACCCGACGCGCCGACGTGCTCGTGACGGCCGCCGGAACTCCCCACCTGGTCGACGGATCGATGGTCTCGCCCGGCGTCTCTGTCGTCGACATCAGCGTCAATCGCGTCCCGGCCGACACGGACACGGGATACGAAGTCGTCGGCGACGTCGACTTCAGGTCCGTGCGGGCGGACGCGGCCGCGATTACGCCGGTCCCGGGCGGCGTCGGGCCCCTGACCCTCTCCTGTCTCCTCCGCTCCGTCGTCGACGTCACTGCACGACAGGCCGGCGCCGGGGCGTCCGACTGAGTCCACCCTCGATTCCCGGGTGAGACGGTCTCTCGCCCCTCGAATCAGCCTTCAGTGGAGTAACGATTTACAGGCATAATCGTGTAACGAAGGCTCGTTTTCGGTCGATTCTGTGGCCGCCCACGAGACGTCCACGCCATCAGTCTTCGAATCCGCCGCCGTACTGTTCGTAGGTGATGGTCAGTCGGCCCGGCGTGGGCTCCTTCGCCGCCTCTCGAAGCGTCTTGAACGCTCTGAGGAGTTCGTCGGCGTCGTCCGTTCCCTCTCGAACGCTCCGTGATTCTTCTCGGATCGTATCGTACGCCTGTTCGAGCAGGCGTCGAGCGGCGTACGAATCGTCCTTCGAATCTATCTTGAACGACGCCTCGTAGGTGGACATACTGGTGGTTGATTCTCTATCGGAATAACTCCCCTCACGTCTCACGAGGCTATTCGGCGACTCCCGGCGATACCAGTGTCGCTACTCGGAGACACCTGCGGCAGCCGTCGCTCGGGGTAACTCTCTCGCCGAAGCGAAGCTGACGGCCTTCTGCTGGCCGCCTCCGGCCCCGAGACGCGGGCGCAGTTTGACCCCACCGTGGACGTCTCGTGCGGGTCCCGACGAGTCAGGGCCGTGCCAGGTCGGACACGTCGAAGCTCCCCGTCAGTCCGCTCGGACTCCCCTCCAGCGCCTGCCGACCCCACTGAACCGTCGTGTGCCGGTCGTCCACCGCGCTGGCTCCCGTCGAAGTGATGGCCGTCGGTCGAGGTGTCAGGTAGCGGAACGAGTACCCCTCACGGCGGAGCCTTCATCAGATTGACCGTGAGGTGATGATCGTCGGTTATCGACCTGGTAAGGGAGATCTCTTCGCCATCGACGAGTTGGTCGACCTCGTCAGGTGACAGCGAGATCCCGACAGAGAAGTGTTCTTGCCGGTCTACTTCGGTCGAACCTGCCTCAACCCCACAGTTCGAACAGAACGTCACGTCCTGCCAGTATCTCGTCATCGTCACCTGACCGCACTCGTCACATTTCCATTCGTTGACCAGCTCGCGGTCGTTCATACGTTCCTCACGAGACCGACACGGAAAAGGAACAGCTCCAGCTATCCGAGCCGATTCGACGCGTCGTACCGGCGAGCGGTTCGAAGATCCACCTCTCGTGTGTACGTCGCTTCGACGTCGGAGGATTCCCCGTTCGATTCCGGAGTCCGGAAGAACACGTGCTCCCGGGAAG
>NZ_JBEPXO010000046.1:0-30971 GCF_041641895.1 Salinigranum sp.
CACGCGACGGCTACCCCGGCGTGCGCGACGTCCTGATTCCGCTCGTCGTCGGCCACGAGGCCGAGACGAACACCTGAGTCCAACTCTCGGGGGACACACGTCGCGTCGGCCCGTTCGGAACACGTTCGGGAGCGACCGGGCGAGACCGGCATCACACCGGACATTAAAATCGCATTTACGACATTAAACCCCCGCGCCGACCGCCCGGCCGAGACCCGTGGCTGGGGGCGCGCTCGTCGAAGGGAGAGGAGAGATTCGGCGCCTACCGACGGAGTCGGAGCGCGATGCCGCCCACGAGGAGCAGTGCCAGGAGGAGCGGCACCGCACCGAGCGGCGCGGATGTCTCCGTCGACTGTTCCGTCGTCGGTTCGTCCGTCGACGCGTCGGTCGAGTCAGCGCCACCGGCCGACCCCGACTCGGTGTCGCCGTCGGACGTCCCGGTCGTCTCGGTCGGCGTGTCGGTCGGCATCTCGGTCGGCGTGTCGGTCGGCGTGTCAGTCGGTGTCGCCGTCGGCGTGTCGGTCGGCGTCGCCGTCGGCGTCTCGGTCGTCTCCGAGTCCGAGTCCGAGTCGTCGCTGCTGCTGGACCCGTCGCTTCCACCGTCGCCACCGTTTCCACTGTTTCCGCCGTCGTCACTGGTGTCGTCCGCTGCCTCTACCTCGAGCGACGTGGGGTCGGAGAGACCGAGGAACACCCGCTCGCCGTCGAGTTCGTCCTCGCCGCGGGCGAAGACGTAGACGTTGTAGTCGCCCTCGTCGGGCACGGAGACGGTGCCGGCGTACTCGTCAGAGCCGTCCGCGGAGAGTTCCTGCTGGACGACGATGTCCTCAGAGCCGTCGGTGATTGCGACCTCGACGGCGTCGAGTGCCGGGCCGCTCGTCTCCTGGGTCACCTGCGCGGAGACGTCGAACGACGCTCCGGCGTCGGCAGTCGAGGGGACGTTCACCGAGGAGACGTCGTACTTCTTCACGACGATGGGGTAGAGCGTCTGGACGCTCCCCTCGGCGAAGACGACGGCGAAGTACGTCCCGGGCGCGAGCGACGACGTCGAGAACGTCACGCGGTCGTTCCCGGTCGCCTCGGCGTCGTCCCGGTAGACCCGGTCACTGTCCCGGAGCTCGACCGAGTAGGACGTTCCCGACGGGCCGGTCGTGTCCAGGCGAATCGGGTCGCCTTTCGAGACGCGGGCCGTCTCGCTCACCTCGAAATCGGTTCCACTGACTGTCACCGTGCGGTCGGGCGTGTCGACCGCGTCCGGTGACGAGAGTTCGTACGTCGCCGCCCCCACCGGGAGGGGAGTCACGCCGGCGGCGAGGACTGCGACGATTGCGAGACAGACGGCGACTGTCGGACGAGATACCATTCCGAGTTCTACTGCGCTGACAACTCGGAAGAAACTTTCGAGGTATCAATAACGAACGTTCGTAAACGATTCTCCCGGTTCGACGCGACATCCCACCAGACGTTTTCTCCACGATGAAATTCAACTAGAACACAACACCTATGTGACGGTGGTAAAGACAGTTTCGCATGATAGATGGGTCATCGAACCGACTGTTCGTGGTGGCCGTCGCCCTCCTGGTCGTGACCGGGACGGTGCCGGCCGTCACGGCCGGAGCGTTCACCGACGAACCGACCGAACCGCGAGCGGCCATCTCGGGGTCGGACTTCGTCGACGCCTCCGACGACGTCGAGGTGTGGAACAGGGCTGCGTTCCCGCTCCGGACGAACCCGGAGCGGAACGCCGATACGGTCGTGAAGAACGTCGACCCCTTCGTCGAGGTCACGGCGTTCAGCACCGGGAAGGTCCGCCTCAACAAGGACAAGGTCGCTGTCTACGACGACGAGGCCGAGGTCCAGCTGCGGTTCCGGGGCGGGACCGGCTACGGGACGAGCGCGTTCGCGGGGCAGGACGTCCAGCTCGTCGCCGCTCACGTCGAGGAGGACACGCAGGCGGCCCGAGAGCTGTTCTCGTCGAGTTCCACGCTGACGACCCAGCGCGGGCTCGACCTCCTCACGAACGAGAACCTCGCTGACGACGTCCACTTCGACCTCGTCGACGACTACGGGACGCTCGACTCGAACGGCGAAGTCGTCGAGACGTACGACCTCGGCGACGAGGACCGCGGGGCGGGCTTCTACGTCTTCTTCCTCGTCCAGGACCACCAGGGGCAGAACAGCTGGGGCGTCACCGACCAGGGCTTCGAGGAGTCGAACGGTGAACTCGCCGTCGCGAACGAGAGTCGCGTCCTCGGCGTCGACGTCGCCACCGTCCACCAGCGGCCCGCGGAGGCGGCCCTCGAGCGCACCACCTACACCGCGGGTGACGACCTCACCTTCGACGTCGACGCAAACCAGGACGACGGCGACGTCACCCACGCCGTCGTCGTCTACAACCGACAGCAGTTCGAGAACAAGGACGTCACCGTCACGGTCGACGGGGACCTGAACCAGCTCACTGCCGACGACGTCAGCGTCGAACGCGAGATCGCCGACGTCAACGGCGTGGCCACGGTCACCGGGTCGCCGAGCGTGTTCGGCCTGGGTAACCTCCAGGACGGCCGGACCTCGGGACTCATCTCGGGCGCGCGGCTCGTCGACTTCGTCGCCGAGCAGGCGCAGTCGGACGCGCCGCTCGACGAGACGACGAGCGACGCCGAGACGCTCGACGCGAGCGTCACCGTCGTCGACGGTGGCGACGCGGGCGAGGTGACGGTCGAGACGTTCGAGAACTGGTCGACCGGCCGGTACGGCTACCTCTACGTGGCGACCGGGGAGAACTCCCGGGAACTCACGACGACCCGCGGCGAACTGACCATCGCGCCCGCACAGCGCAAGTCCGGCAGCGTCGAGAACGGGCGCGTCTCCATCTCGGGGCTCTCCGACGACATCCCGCGGGTCGGCATCGACTTCGGTGCGGACGGAAACGCCGACGGGAACGTCAGAATCGCCCAGCGCGCCTCGCCCGGGAACGGCATCCGGTCGGTGAAGCAACAGGAGGACAAGGAGGACCCCATCTACATCGACATCGAGGTCCCACAGCCCCTCCGTGACCGTCAGTCGACCATCGAGGTGACGGTCAAGCGGTCGAGTCTCGCCGGCCTCGCGCCCGACGAGGTGTCGCTGTGGCACTACACGGACGGCCGCTGGACCGAACTCGACACGCAGATTCGGTCGCAGAACGCGACGCACGTGACGTACGTCGCCACGACGAGCGGCTTCTCGCCGTTCGCCATCGCGCAGGGGTCGGAACCGACCGGCACCACCACGCCCGAGCCAGGTGAGCCAGCGAACCCCGAGGAACCCGACGAGGCCGACAGTAGCCCCAGCGTCAGTAGCGGCGGTGGCGGCGGTGGCGTCGCGACGGGGTCGCGCACCCTGTTCTCGGTGACGAAGCTCCTCTACGGCGGCACGTCCATCGAGTTCGACGTCGGCCAGTCGAGTGAGACGCTGCAGCGCGTCTCGCTGACGTTCGCCACCGAGACGGCCGGGCAGACCACTGTCTCGGAGCGCGACCGGCCACGCGCCGACACGGACTACTCGCGTGACTACGACACCGTCCTGACGGTGGTCGACGCGCAGCCGCCGAACCAGGTCGCCGACGGGTCCGGCACGGTCACGTTCGTCCTCGAGCGATCGGCAGTCGACGCGGCCGGCGCCTCGGCGGACGACCTCCGCATCCGTCAGTACGACGACGACAGCGGCACCTGGCAGACGCTCGTCACCGACGTCGTCGCGTCGGACGACGAGACGGTGGCGCTCCGCGCCGATGTCTCGCGCTTCGGGACGTTCCTCGTCTCGACGGCGGCGTCGACGGCGGGCGGACCGGCGACCACCGACGAACCGACGGCGACGGACGAACCGACGGCCACCGCGGCGCCGCCACAGACGCAGACGGGAACGGCGGCACTCCAGCCTGAGGAGACGACCGAGCCGACCACGACCGACACGCAGTTCCCGGGACTCGGCGTCACCGCGACGCTCGTCGCAGGCGTCCTCGCCCTGCTGCTCGGCTGGCGGCGTCGACAGCACTGACGACGCGGTCGCTCACCTCTGTCTCTTCTCGGTACTCCCCTTCGGGTCTCGACGCCGACGCTGTTCGCTCCACCGCGAGTCTCACGCACTCACGCGCCCCCGCGTAGGGGCGCCTCGGACGCGCGCCGCCCGCCGAACCAGTGAGAGTCGTCCCGGACGTGCGTCGCCCACCGAAGCGGTCAGAGTCGACGGGTGAGCGGGCCGACGACCACGCCGACGAGCGCGCCGAACCCGGCCCCGGCCTGGTGGACGGGCATCGCGGGCGAGGCGACGAGGACGTCGCCGGCGACGACTGCCACGCTGAGGAGGAAGACGCCGGCGACGACGGACGGTCGCACCGCCTGACCGCCGTCGGAGCGCACCGGCCCCCCCGAGCCGAGTCGCTCACCGACGCGGCGGCGGCAGTCGTCGACCAGCGCCACGAGGCTCACGACGACGACGACGCCGAGGAAGGCGAACCCGACCGTCGAGGCGCCGTACCCGGTCGCCGTGGTCCCGAAGAGGTCGAACGCGAACGACCCGACGACGGGGGCGACGACGACGAGTTCCCAGTAACAGAAGACGAACCACCGGCGTCGGCCCAGGGCCGTGAGTGTGACGAGGAGCGCCCAGGCGGTGAGCACGATGAGCGCGACGTTCCCGACGACGTGGGAGTGGTAGCCGCCGGGGGCGTGGACGAGCGCGTGCGCGACCCGCGTGAACTCGTGCCACGCCCACGCGTACGGGGTAAACGGGTCCGGTGCGAGCTGGTGTGACGGCGTCGTCTGCGCCACCGAGTAGCGAACGTACCGGAACCGCACCCAGGCGTCGAAACCCGGCTGGACGAGGAAGTGGACGACGAGCAGGAGCGTCGGGACCGACCAGATGGTCGCCAGTTCCCCCCGGGTCGGTCGAGGCAGGCCGCCGGGGACGCGGACGTCCCGTCGGTGCGTCCCCGCCCGGACCGTCGGTTGCTGGGTGTCGGGGCGGCCGCCGTGTCGGTTACTCACGACCACTCACCACGCGAGGCGGAGATGCGTCTCACGAGCGGGGGGCGCGTCCGTCCGAGTAGCATCAGGGTTGATACCCCGGGTGGCCGCTACTTACAACAACCGGACTGATTTCCACTTCTGATACTCAGCGTGCTCGAACGGCGAAGGAGCAATCTGTAGACGCTTCCGGGAGCTGAACGAGAGGAACCCGATTCGTCGACCGGTAAGTCTTATCGAATGTGATACGACTAGGTCGCGAACCGGGTCGTGCACGCAGTCGGCCACCGTGACGACTGCTTATGTCGGCGGAGTCACTGTGGTACACAATGACCACTCCGCGCCGAGACCCGGTCCTGTACCCGAACGCCGACGGGAGCCGACGCCGGGGGGGCGTCTCTCGACGACGGCTCCTCGCTGGCTCCGTCGCGGCCGGCGTGACGGCCACCGCTGGCTGTTCGGGGCGTGCGGGGGACGACGAGCGCGCTCAGCCGACTGTCCTCGTCTTCAACACCGGCGACAGCACCGTCAGCGTCATCGACCCGGCGACGGACAGGGTGGTCACGACCCAGCACCTCGGGCTGACCTCGTCGTTCCCGTCGAACCAGTACACGCCGACGCTGACCGACAGCGCGGACGACACGCTCTGGCTCAACGTCGGCCGTGGGGTTCGCGGCCTCCGTGCCGGCTCGCTCGACGAACGGGTCGCGTTCGAGACCGGGTCGGGCGCCAACTGGCAGGAGCAGACGCCCGACGGGAGACACCTCGTCGTCAGCGCGCGTGAACCGACACACAAACAGTTCCGTCTCGACGCCGACCCCGCCTCGGACTCGTTCGGCGAGGTCACGGGCGAACTCGACCGCCGGGGCGAGGGGGGAGTGGGCGCGGACGGGCCGGGGCCGTGCGACGTGACCGTCCACCCCGACGGGACTTACGCGTACGTCCCGGACCTCTTCGGCGACACGCTCACCGTCGTCGACGTCGACTCGTTCGAGATTGTCACCCAGGTCGCCGTCGAACCGGTCGTGGGTGAGCGGGCCCGCCCCTGGATGGCGACGGTCGCGCCCGACGGCGAGACGCTCCTGGTCGAGCACAACGAAGGGAGGGGCACGGAGAGCGTCTGGGACCTCTCGGACCCCGCGGCGCCCGCACAGCGCGCTCGGCTCACTGTCGACGACGGTCTCGGGGAGCGGCCGCTGACGAGCGAAATCGGCCCGGAGTCGGAGACGGGGTACGTCTTCACACCGGGGACCGACGACGTCACCGTCGTCGATCTCGTCGCGGGAACGGTGCGTGAGCGACTCGACCTCGGCGGGTCGGCGTTCGTCGGGACGTGGGACCCGGCGCACGAGAAACTGTACGTCCCCGTCCAGACGAACGACGAGGTGGCGGTCGTCGACCACGCATCGGGGGAGGTCACCACGACGATTCCGGTCGGGGCACGCCCGTACGGTGCGACGGCCGCGAACGTCCGCCCGCGGTTCGAGACGACGAACGACCTCGTCACCGCGCTGGCGACGATGGGCGTCTCGTTCGACGAGGCGGAGACGACGTACTGTATCGGTAACTGCGCGTGCGGACACGAACTGTAGGCCGCCCCGGTCGTGGAGAACCGGACTCCCGAAGCGACATGCACCGGGCGCCGGAAACGGAGGGTACGGACCTCGGACGGGCCGTCGGATTCGGCACTGTCGCAGCCGCCGGTGTGGTCCTCGTCTCGCTGACCACGCTCGGCCCGAGTTGGCTGGTCTGGGCCGACAGGGTCTCCGGCCGCGACGGGATGCCCGTGGTCGGCGTCGTGCTGGTCGGATTAGGGGGACCACGGCCGCCGTCGTGTTCCTGTTCGTTGTCGTCGCGGGGTTCGTCGACCGAGAACTGGCGGCGCGCGGACTCGACGACGCCGAGCAGTCGGAAGACACGGACGATTCGACCGGGTCCGGCCTCGCTCTCTGTGTCGCTCGGTGAGCGTTCCGGCGTGTGCGGAAAGCGGCGCAGTGGACCGACTTAACGCGGGCATACCGGCCGTCTTCACGACCACGTCGACAGCCTAACCAGCCGTCGCCGGGGGAGTGTCGGCACGGGGGACGTCGCCCGCCCGTCGTCGGGAAGAGAGTCCGGGGCGCTGTCGGTTTATGCACCGCCGAACGCGCCGTTACGCGGAGTATAGCTTTGCCCGCAGTTGACAACCCTGTTACGTATGAATCGAAGAGGGTTCGTCGGGCTCCTCGGGCTGTTCGCGGGCTGTTCGGCCCGCCTGCCGCTGGACGGGAGCGAGCGAGGCTCCGTCCGCACGCGGGAGCCAGTCTCGAACGCGAACGTCGTCGACGCGACGACGCCGACGCCGTCCGGGCCGGTGCCCGGACCGACATCCGAACCCGACCCCGAACCCGAGTCTGTACCCGACCCCGACCCCGACCCCGAACCCGAACCCCCGGAACCTGTCGAGGAGGTGATCGTCGAGGACGAACCGGCTCCGGAGCGCGACCTCACCGACCGCGAGGTTCGCGGGCTGGAGACCCTCCGGAACGCCGACCGGAAGATCACGGCCGTCGTCAGGGCGTTCACCGACGGGTACGGGACGGAACTCACCGACGTCACGGCGACGAGCGTCGGCTTCCTCAGGTCGGAGTACGACGTCCGTCTCGCGCTGGCGGCGGCACAGAAGGACTACGTCAAGGCCGGGCAGCGGGCCGCCAACGCCGAACAGGAGACGAGCGCCGCGCAGTTGGTCGCGTGCTGGCAGTTCCTCCGACACGCGACGGGGACACAGGTCGCCGTCGTGGAGGCCTACGAGCATCTGGCGAGTGCGCTCGCCGACTTCGAGCGCGACTTCCACGAGGGCGGCGTCGGCGCAGCGGACGAGATACGGACGCTCCTCACGGCGGCCGACCGCGGCCTGGCCGACATCCGCGCCGTCTCGACTGTCGACGACACCGCGGCCGTCAGCGCCATCTCCGCGGAGGAGTACGAGGCGAAGGTCGCACAGTTCGAGGCTGACGTCGGCGCCTACCACGACCTCGACGGCACCGTCCGTGAGTTCGCCGAGGGGATAAAGTGGCTCCGTCGAGCGAAAGCGTACGACACGGGGGCCGACCGGAACGTCCAGAAGGCGAGGGACGCCGCGAAAGACGCGCGGGACGCGCTCCGCAGTGCGCGGCGATCGGTCGACGGTGTCCGGAGTCGCGCTGGCGACGATACTAGTCTCACCCCCATATTGCTCGCCTTCCGCGAACTCGCGTCCGCGAAGACCGGCGAGGCCACCGAGATTCTGGACTGACCGGGCGACCTCGCCTCGTGGTCGACCACCTCGACGTCGTACGGCGACGACCACCTCGACCGGGCGGTCCGCCGCCTCCCTCACGACGGGGGTCGTCGTCGGTGTCGCAGGCGACGACGAACTCGTCGTCCGCCCTCACCTGGTCGGCCAGTTCGCCACACGCCGTCGTCCACTCCCGCGTCCGGAGGACGAGGCTCACCGGTTCGTCGAGTCCGTGGCGTGTCATCTCACCCCACCCTCCGCGGGACCTGTTCGTCTCACAGACATAGTACCTGACGCGACTGTGCGCGGGAGAGACACACCCGGAGCTGCCCCGCATGCGGTGATTTATCCGTTTCAGGTCCCTGATACGGGTGATGACCGCGTCGGAGCGTCCACAGGTCCGGGACGCCGAACGGAGCGACCCACACGAGACGGGAGCCACCGCCACCGCCACCGACACCGAGTCGGCCGTCGTCGTCGACGGCGTCCGGAAGCGGTTCGGGAGCGGTCCCGACGCGGTGACGGCCGTCGACGACGTCTCGTTCACCATCGACCGGGGGTCGGTCGTCGGCCTGCTCGGACCGAACGGCGCCGGCAAGACCACGCTCATCAAGTGCGTCCTCGGGATGGTCATCGCCGACGAGGGGACGGTCTCGCTCTACGGCCACGACGTCTACACCGACCCCCGGGCGGCGTACGCCCGCGTCGACGCGATGCTCGAGGGGGCCCGCAACGACTACTGGCGGTTGACCGTCCGGGAGAACCTCCGCTACTTCGCGACGGTCAGCGGCGTCGACCCGGACTCGGTCGCCGCCCGACACGACCGCCTCCTCGACCAGCTCGAACTCGCCGACAAGGCCGACACGCCCGTCCGGAAGCTCTCGCGGGGGATGAAACAGAAGGTGTCGCTCGCGAGCGTCCTGGCGACCGAATCCGACGTCGTCTTCCTCGACGAACCGACGCTGGGACTCGACGTCGAGAGTTCGCTCAAACTCCGACGCGAACTGCGGCGCATCGTCGAGGCACGCGACCTCACGGTGGTCCTCTCGAGCCATGACATGGACGTCATCGAGGACGTCTGCGACCGCGTGATCATCATGAGCGACGGGCGGGTCATCGCCGACGACACCGTGTCGAACCTCCTCCACCGGTCGGGCGCGGAGACGTACCGGGTCACCAGCCCCGACGTGGACGGCGCGACGGTCGACGCGCTCGAAGCGCGGTTCGACGTCCGCGGCGTGGACCGACGCGACGGCCGGACACACGTCGAGGTACGGGTCGACAGCGACGGCTTCTACCGCCTCGTCGACACCCTCCGCGAACACGGGGTGACCATCGACTCGGTCACGACCGCCGAGCGTGACCTCGAGTCGGTGTTCGTCGAACTCACCGACGGGACACGCGCGGGCGACGGGGTGACGCGACGGTGACAGAGACGCGCTCCGCCGTCGACGTCACGAACGACGGCACCGTCGACGGTGAGGTCGGCAGGGCCGACGGCGACACCGAGTCGCCGCGTCCGGCGGGCTACCGCCACCTCGCACGGGCCGTCCTCTTCCGAGAGTACCTCATCTTCGTCCGCTACCCCGCGAACGCCATCGGCGGCATCGTCATCTCGCTGTTCTTCTTCGGCCTCCTCTTCTACGGGGGGCAGATGGTCGCCGGCCAGGCCCTCACTGATTCGCTGGAGGGCATCATCGTCGGCTACTTCCTGTGGACGCTGTCGGTGGGTGCGTACAGCGCCATCTCGAACGACATCGCGAGCGAGGTGCAGTGGGGAACGCTGGAACGACACCTGATGACCCCGTTCGGCTTCGCGCCGGTCGTCCTCCTCAAAGGGGTCGCGAAGGTCGTCCGGACGTTCGTCACCTCCTCGATCATCCTCGCGGCGATGCTCCTCGTGAGCGGGACGGCGCTGGAGTTGAACGTCGTGACGGTGGTGCCGGTGGCGACGCTCGCCATCGTCTCCGTCCTCGGCCTCGGCCTCGCGGCCGGCGGGGTCGCCATCCTCTACAAGCGCATCGGCAACTGGCTCAACCTCCTGCAGTTCGGGTTCATCGTCCTCATCTCGGCGCCGGCGTTCGACCTCGGCTGGACCCGGTTCCTCCCGCTCGCACAGGGGAGCGCGCTGCTCCAGCGGGCGATGGTCGACGGCACTCGACTGTGGGAGTTCCCGGCCGGAGACCTCGCCGTCCTCTGCGCCGTGGCCGTCGGCTACCTGCTCTTCGGCTACGTGGTGTTCCAGCACGCGACCCGCCGGGCGCGGCGACTCGGCGTGCTGGGCGACTACTGACCGTGGACGACCGACGAGACTCGTGTCGTCACGACCGGCGGCCGACACGCGAACGCGGGCGCGCCGGTCAGGCCTCGAGTTCGACGTCGGGGTTGACCTCGACGCGGTCGGCGGAGAACGTCTCCGCGCCGATCCAGACGTCGCGACGGTGCGTGTAGTGGTTCAGATGGACGACGTCTCCCGTCTGCTCGAGGTGGTACTGACCGCCGCGCTTGCCGAGGAGCGGGACGGTGCCGTCGCGGTCTGGCGGCCGGTCGTCGACGATGAAGAGTCGCTTGTGCGTCTGCTCCTCGACGGGAATCTTGACGAGGTCACCGGGGACCAGTGTGGTGATGTCTTCGGTCATGGGTGTGGGACTCGTGAGAGCACACCTGCGCGTTCGCGCCGACACTCGGGCGGCGCGCCGGAACCGTTCGGCCGGACGCTCCGCTACCGAACGGGTCGGGCGACGGTGGAGGGGAGCGGGGCGCGTCGTCAGGCGTACTAAACGTTTCGACGCCCACCCTTGTAAGTATGACACATTCGCCGGTAGAGCGGGGCGCTCTCTGCCGTCTCGGAGGCGACTCTCGGCGACGTGGTGGTTCGGTCACGACGAAGCGGCCGCGGGAACGAGGGGTGCTCGACGACAGAGGGGCCGTCGTCCGCGCGGTGTCGCGCCCGGGCACCGAGATTCGACCACGGCCGGGGTCTGTGTGAGAGTCAGCGCGACCCGCCGTCGGAGGAGGTGGAGAACCGGTCGCTCCCCAGTGTGCCCGTCGACTCTGTCTCTCCCCGGGTCAGGGCGTAGCCCGTCGAGTCACCCCGTACGTCGACGAAGCGGGTGAACCGCTCCCCCTGGTCCTCTTCGACGTCGCCGCCGACCGACTGGACGGCCCTGAGCAGGAGGCGCTCGGAGAAGCCCGAGACGAACGAGACGGCCAGGACGCCGCTGTAGGTGAGGTTGAGGATGTTGATCGCTCCCGAGAGGAGGAACACGAACACCACCATCGCGCCGACGGTTCCGACGACGACCCGAGCGAGTGACAGCCGGAGGTTGCCGACGCGCTCGGGAATCGCGGCTCTCTCCAGCGTCTTCGACAGCGTGAGGAGGCCGCTCACCGACGCGCCGAGCGCACCGAAGATGGGAATCGCGACGAAGAGCGGCGCGATTTGCTGGAACGCGCCGGCCGCTTCGTCGAGGAGGATGGGCGTCTGCGTGAACACGATTGCCGGCCCCTCGTCGGGCCAGAGAGCAGCGAACTGCGGCAGGAAGAGGTCGGAGAACAGGAACACGAACAGGAGGCCGATCGACAGTATCGACGTGGTCATGAAGAACGCGATCTGTCGCAGGATCACGTCCTCACGACGGCGCTCGAAGACTTGCTTGATGCGCTCGTTGTGGATGGTCGTGATCACGTTCGCCAGTTGCGAGAACCCCTGCTCGCCGGACGCTCGGCTCAGCGCGTCCAGAACCTTCGACTTCTTCTTGGGGGGCAGCACCTCCTCGGCCTCCAGTTCCAGTTCCTGAATCCGGTCGTTGAAGTTGTGGTACGAGTTCAACACCTCCCCGAGCGTATGTTCGATCCAGAGCATCTCGCGAATCGCGTACACTTCGGACTTCCGTGCGGACGCGAAGTACCGCCAGAACGAGGCGAGGTCGTTCTCCTGGAGGACTAGCTCACACAGGTTCAGCATCTCGTGGCCGAAGGAGAGGTAGTTCCGTCCGAGCGAATCGGACTTGTCGATGAGCCGCAGGTCCTCGTCCGAGATGCCGTCCTTCGCGACGACTGCCTCGGCCGTCGACGCCGCGCGTTCGAACTGCCCTTCCAGCTGTCCGAGGATGGTTCTGAACCGCTTGACCTCGTGTTCGCGGAGCGATTTCTCGTCGGGAGTCGAGACCCACGAGACGAACCGGGAGCGACCGGTGGAACGCCCGGATACGACCGACGGGCCAGATATCGCGTCGTCCCACTCACCTCGAGCTTCAGCCATGGCCGCGTGTCACCCCGCTCTCACCCGGGTGTCGGCGACGCCGCGGGCACACCGGCTCCGTTCCCTGTCCGAGACGACTCCTCCCGAGTGACCCCGCGGCACGAGCGCCTCCCTGGCGGGGACGCGGCCCCGGAGCGAGGACACCGAAGCGTACATCCCAGAGATTACAACGTGCTGAGAGATAAGTGTGCACACGAATCGGAGCGAACGAGAGTCAGTGACACCGCCGACTCGTCCTGCGGAACGCGACCGAGCGTGCTAACGGGAGTGTCGGAAGCCGGGAAGTACGTGGAGAGTCGGTAACACGGCCGCTCACCTCGTACTCGGGGGCTGGATACCGAACCGAAGGCGACAGGAGACGGTGCAGGAACCCCGCGTCGCTCGACGGTCGAGAAGTCGGAGAAGTGGGTTGGGGCAGATTTGAACTGCCGGCCTCCTCCATGTCAAGGAGGTGTCATAACCAGACTAGACCACCAACCCGTCTGGCTGCGTGCGGCGTTCGTCTCGAACGCATTACCTCGTATCCCGGGAACCTAATTAAGGGTTGCGAAGTCAGGAGTCGGCAAGCGATTCCGGGGAGCGGGTCCGGCTGCGCTCTCCGCGGGGCCCGACGCGGTCAGGCGGTCCCCGACTCGGTCTCGCTACCGGTGTTCCCGGCGTCGTCCGTGGCCGTGACCGTCACCTGGTACTCGCCACCGGGGGTGCACTGCGACGGGCCCGTGTAGCTCCCGACGGTAACCGTTTCGACACCCGCGGCGGCCCCACCGCTCACGTCGACCGTGAGCGTCTGCACCCCGCAGGCGCCGTCGACGTCCTCGACGGTGAGTTCGACCGTGTCGAGATCACCGTCGTCGTCCGACGCGTCCCAGTCGACCTGCACGTCGTACCGGTACTTGGTGTTCGGACCCGGCTGGGTGTCGTAGCGGTCGACGTCGACGTCGTCGACGTCTGCTTCGGGCGCCTCGTCACCGGTGGGCGGGGCCGGGGTCGCGGTGGGCGTCGCCGTCGCCGTCGGTCCCGGTGTCGCGGTGGGTGCTGGTGTCGCCGTCGGTGTCGACGGGGGAGTCGCCGTCGGCGTGAACGCTGGACCGGCGCCGCTCCCACCCTCGATGGCGATCTCGTTCACCGAGAGGTGGAGGAACGTCAGCTCCGGTGCGAGCACCTCGTCGGCGGCGATGGTGATGGTCAGCCCGTCGAGGTCGGCGTCGTAGTTCACCGTCGTCGACTGCCTGACGGCGGTCGGACCACCGACGATGGCGCCGTCGACGACGAAGTTCCCCGTCCCGAGACAGGTGTCGGCGTAGCTCCCGTCGGCGAGTTCACACTGTGTCTGTGCCGTCGGCATGGCGTCGTTGACCCCGGGGGCGTCCGCGGCGCGCGGCGCGTAGATGACGCCCTCGAAGTATGCCCCGCCGTTGACCATGGCCACCTGCATGTCGGACTCGCCGTAGACGACCAGTCGCTCCGCGTGGACGTCGTCGGCGTCACCGGGGTTCCGCGGGGCGACGTACATGTCGCCCCCTTTGATCGTGAGGTCGCCCGAGGTGAATATCTGCAGACGGTGGCCGGGCGCGCTGTTGACCACGCGGAGTTCACCGCCGTCGACGTTCATATCCCCGTCGACGAGTAGGGTGACGTTCCCCCCGGAGAGGTCGACGGTGGTGGTGCCGCTCAGCGTGAAGCCGTCGTCGTCGTAGTAGCTCCCGCTGGTGAGCGTCTGTCCCGCGGTGACGTCCTGGGCCGTGACGTCGGGGTCACCGGGCGCGTCCGAGAGCTTCTGCTCGACGAGTGCGTCGATGGCCGGCGACGACAGCGACTGCCGGGCCGCCGTCTCACCGCTGACGCTGCCGGCCTGTGCGACGCTGATGTCGCCTTCCGCCGTGACGGGCCCGTCGACCTCCGCGTTCCCCGTCGACACCTCGACGCCGCCGCCGTGTGCCCGAATCGCGTCCTCGAACGTCGTGTCGAACTCGAGCCGGCCGAGTTCGACGGTGGTCGTCCGCGTGCTGTGGTCGACCGTGACGTGCACGTCGTCGACCCGCGTCTCGAAGTACTGCGCCCAGCCCACGTAGTAGTCGCTCGTGACCGAGAGGAGGACCACGTCGTTCTGTACGGTTCCCGGCCCGAGGTTCGGCTGCTGTGAGAGACGGCGGACGACGACCTCGTCACCCGGAGCCGACCCCCCGGACCGAACCACGACCAGCGGCATCGTCAGCGTCCCGTCGTGGAAGTGTATCTCCGGGGGCGAGACCATCCGGCTCTCCTGCCCAGTACCGCGCCAGACGCCGCCGCCCTGGTAGGCGACGACGGTGTCCCCGCGGCGGTAGACGACCGCGCCGAGCGTCTCGGTGTGGATGGTCGGCCCGTCCTCGTAAGTGAGTCGGATCTCACCGGTCGGAACCGTCCGGAGAGAGCCGTCACGGGTTCCGAGTTCGACGGTCCGAGCCTCCGACTGGCCGAGGGCCACCTCCGCGCCGACCGAGTCGAGTTGGGTGAACGCGTGCTGGACCTGTTTACCGGTCGCTTCGTCCTCGAGCGAGCCCAGTCCCGCTGCACCGATGACCACGACGCCCGTCACGCTCACCACGGTGAGTCCGACGAGCAGTGCGAACCCGAGGACGTTCGCCTGTGCCCGGTCGCTCGACCCCCCTACGAACACCGTCGTCGCTCCGGTGTCGACGCCGACAGTTCTCCACGGTACATGCCACTGGCTCGCGCACGCCACGCATCAATCCTCGGGCGGTAGTATCACCTCGGATAATCGACCGGGAACCGACAGTGAAGTCGCACGCGACCCGAGACCGGTCGGCGGCGAGACTGCACTCGCGGGCAGACCGGCGCGGCCGCTCCGTGCGCGAGCCGTCGACAGAAATCAAACCGAACCGAACCCCCCGCTCCCACGCCTGTCGGCCCGTCACTCCCCCGAAGTCAGGACACGAGGGCCGAACGTGCCCCGTCTTGCCGACTGACGTCCGTCTCTCCCCTCTCTCCCCCTCTCGGTCCCCCGGGACGGTGACGTCCGGGTCGGCTCTCGCCGACAGTCACCCCTCGGTGGGACGTTCGAACGGACGTCGCTAGACAGGATAACTCTGATGCCGATACACTTCGGTATCGAACGCCGGCCGCCAGCCGCGTGACCGACGACCCGACAGCCTTAAGAAGATGTACGGATTTGTCCATCACAACCCGAATACATACATCGGTGACTACCAATGCAGGAGTACATCAGACGCGTGACCGACGGAGAGGACCTCACAGTCGAGGAGGCACGGGAGGCCGCGAGCCTCGTCTTCGAGGGGGCGACGGAGGCACAGATCGGCGCGCTCCTCGCGGCGCTCCGGGCGAAGGGGGAGACGGAGGCCGAGATTGCCGGGTTCGCACAGGGGATGCGCGACGCAGCCCGCACCATCGACCCAGACCGCCGACCCCTCGTCGACACGTGCGGGACGGGCGGCGACGACTACAGCACCATCAACGTCTCGACGACGAGCGCCATCGTCGCGGCGGGGGCGGGCGTGGCCGTCGCCAAACACGGCAACTACTCCGTCTCCTCCTCGTCGGGGAGCGCAGACGTGCTGGAGGTCGCCGGCGTCGACGTCGACGCCGAACCGCCCCGGGTGGAGGCGGCCATCGAGCGCGACGGGATCGGCTTCATGCTCGCGCCCGTGTTCCACCCCGCGATGAAGGCCGTCATCGGCCCGCGCAAGGAGCTGGGGATGCGGACGGTGTTCAACGTCCTCGGCCCGCTCACCAACCCGGCAGGCGCGGAGGCACAGCTACTCGGCGTCTACGACGCCGACCTCGTCCCCGTCGTCGCTCGCGCGCTCGCGCACATGCCGGTCGACCACGCGCTGGTCGTCCACGGCGCGGGCATGGACGAGATCGGTCTCCACGACGAGACGGTCGTCGCCGAGGTCGACGGCGACGGCATCGAGGAGTACACGCTGGTCCCCGAGGACATCGGGCTGGCGTCGGCACCCGTCGACGCCGTGGCAGGGGGGAGCCCCGAGGAGAACGCCGCAGACCTCCGCGGCATCGTCACCGGCGACGTCACTGGCCCGAAGCGCGACATCATCCTCGCGAACGCGGGTGCGGCGGTGTACGTCGCCGGCCGCGCGGACTCCATCGAGGACGGGGTCGAGGCGGCCCGGGCCGCCATCGAGGACGGCCGTGCGGCGGCGAAGCTCGACGACCTCTGTGCGCGACCCGACGAGGCCGAACCGGCCTCGGAGGCGTAACGCCCGATGACGCGCGTGAAAGTCTGCGGGGTGACCTCCGAGGCGGACCTCTCTGTCGTCGTGGACGCGGGCGCGGACGCGGTCGGGTTCATCGCCGACGTGCCCGTCGACACGCCGCGGGAGATCGACTCCGGGACGGCCGCCGACCTCGTCGCCGCGACGCCACCGTTCGTGACGACGACGCTCGTCCTCATGCCCGAGTCGGCGAGCCACGCCGTCACGCTCGCACAGACCATCCAGCCGGACGTCCTCCAGCTCCACTGTGACTTCGACCGCGAGGAGTTGCAGTTCGTCCGCGCGGAGTCGTCGACGAAGGTGGTCGTCACCGTCGACGCCAGCGAGACCGACCGGGCACGCGAACTGGACGACGTGGTCGACGCGCTGCTCGTCGACTCGACGACCGACGAGGGGGCCGGCGGGACCGGCGAGACCCACGACTGGGACGCCACCGGCGCCCTCGCGGCGGACCTCGACTCGCCCGTCGTCCTCGCCGGGGGACTCACGCCGGAGAACGTCACCGAGGCCGTCGAGACGGCCGAACCGTACGGCGTCGACGTCGCCAGCGGCGTCGAGGCCGACGGGGGGACGAAGGACGCGGCGGCAGTCGACGCGTTCGTCCGCGCAGTGCGGCGCGCCGACGCCGAGGACGAGGTGGTCGTGTGACCGGCGTCTCGGTCGACCGCTCGGCTGCGGCGTTCGCGGCGCTCCTCGAGGGCCACGACGAGGGACCGGCCGTCGCCCGTCTGGAGGCGACGCTCGACCTCGACGTCGAACCGCTGGCGGCCTACACGGCGCTCTCGGGCGAGAGCGACTACGGCTTCCTCCTCGAGTCGGCGGAGAAGACGCCGTCGTCGGACCCCGACGGCGCGTTCGAACCGGACGGCGCGGGCGACCGACACGCCCGCTACTCGTTCGTGGGCTACGACCCCGACGCGGTCGTCTCTGTCTGGCCTGACGGGACGGAGGTGGAGGACCTCGGCGGGCGCGCCGCGGCGTACGTGACCCCGAACGGCGGCGACACGCTCGACTCGCTCCGGGCGGCGCTGCCGGACCTCCCTCGCGTCGGCTTTCCGCCCCGCGAACGCCAGCAACTCGACGGTGGTCTCGTGGGCTTTCTCGCCTACGACGCCGTCTACGACCTCTGGCTCGACGAGGTGGGCGTCGAACGACCCGACCCCATCGTCCCGGACGCGCAGTTCGTCCTGACGACGCGGACGCTCGTCTTCGACCACGCCGCCGACACCGTCTCGCTCGTCTTCACGCCCGTCGTGAGCGCCGCCGAGGCCGAGGCGGTGTACGAGGAACTCGTCGCCGAGGCCGAGTCGGTCGCCGAGTCACTCGCCTCGCACGAGGCGGTCGAACCCGGTGGGTTCGTCCGTCGGACCGAGCGCACGGGCCCGCGCGAGGCGTACGAGGACGCCGTTCGGCGCGCGAAGGAACACGTCCTCGACGGCGACATCTACCAAGGCGTCGTCTCGCGCAAGCGCGAACTCCACGGCGACGTCGACCCACGGGGCTTCTACCGGGCGCTCCGCGAGGTGAACCCGTCGCCGTACATGTACCTCCTGCGGCACGACGACTGCTCCATCGTCGGCGCCTCGCCCGAGACGCTCGTCTCCGTGCAGGGGTCGCGCGTCGTCTCGAACCCCATCGCGGGGACCTGCCCCCGCGGGAGTTCGCCGGTCGAGGACCGTCGTCTCGCCGGCGAGATGCTCGCCGACGCGAAAGAGCGCGCCGAACACACGATGCTCGTCGACCTCGCGCGCAACGACGTCCGGCGCGTGTCCGAACCCGGGTCCGTGCGCGTCGAGGAGTTCATGAGCGTCCTCAAGTACTCACACGTCCAGCACATCGAGTCGACCGTGACGGGGGAGCTCTCGCCCGACAACGACGCGTTCGACGCCACCCGTGCGACGTTCCCCGCGGGGACGCTCACGGGCGCGCCGAAGGTCCGCGCCATGGAGATCATCGACGCCCTCGAGCGCGAACCGCGCGGGGTGTACGGCGGCGGCGTCGGCTACTACTCGTGGGCCGGCGACGCCGACTTCGCCATCGTCATCCGGACGGCGACAATCGAACACGGCGTCCCGGTCGACGGCGGGGGCGTAGAGGACGTCGTCACCGTGCAGGCCGGGGCCGGTATCGTCGCCGATTCCGTCCCCGAGAGCGAGTACGAGGAGACCGAACAGAAGATGGGCGGGGTGCTGGCGGCGCTCGAAGCCATCGAGTGTGACGGCGACGGCGACGCCGACGAGTCACCCGCAGAGAAGGGGGTGTCGCGATGAGCGCCCCCGAGCAGGCAGACGCCCGCGCGGCGCGCCTCCGCGACGCCGGCGCGCACTTCGAACCCGGTGCGGAGGGGGGCAAGACGCTCGTCGTCGTGGACAACTTCGACTCGTTCACGTACAACCTCGTGGAGTACTTCTCCGAGCAGGAACCGCGCCCCGAACTCGTCGTGTTCAAGAACACGGCGTCGCTCGCGGACGTGAAACTGGCCGACCCCGACGCACTCGTCATCAGTCCCGGCCCGGGCCACCCGAAGAACGACCGCGACGTCGGCGTGACGAACGACGTCCTCCGCGGCCTCTCGCCGACGGTGCCGACGCTCGGCGTCTGTCTCGGCCTCGAAGCCGCCGTCTACGCCTACGGCGGGACCGTGGGACACGCGCCCGAACCCATCCACGGCAAGGCCTTCCCCGTCGACCACGACGGGGAGGGCGTCTTCGCGGGGCTCGAACAGGGCTTCCGCGCCGGCCGCTACCACTCGCTCGTCGCGAGCGAGGTGCCGGACTGCTTCGTCGTGTCGGCGACCACCGACCACGGGGGGGAGGAACTCGTCATGGGCGTCAGACACCGCGACTACCCCATCGAGTGCGTCCAGTTCCACCCCGAGTCCGTCCTCACGGCGGTGGGCCACGACGTCGTCCGGAACTTCCTCGCGAGCGTCGACGTCGTCGAGGAGTGACGGCTGGACGGAAGCCGGTGACTGTCGGAGGAGTGGCACGGCCCCGGTGACTCGCCGGTCAGAACAGGCCGGGGAGGAACATCGACGCCAGGAGGACGAGGCCGATGACGACGGCGGCGATGGTGACCAGTCGCCACGCCACCTTGAGCACGATGCGGCCGACGAGGACGACGAGGCCGATGCCGACGACCAGCACCAGCAGTTGGACGAGCGGGTTGCCGGACGCGAGGCCGAACTGGAGTACGGTCGAGGCGAGGTCCATACCACGTTCTCGCTCATCGGCGGCATAAGCTTGGGGGCGCGCCGTGGCGGCAGCCCGTGCGTCCCGTCAGACGAACCGGGTGCCGGCGGCGACGAGGGGGACGAGGACGAGGAGGTACGCCGCCGCCGAGAGCGCCCAGTCGCGGCGGACGAGGGGGAGGCGGTGGTCGCCGATGCGCGAGCGCGGGAGGACGACGACGACGAAGAACCCGACCATCAGGACGTAGAGGACGCCTGCGGCGAGGAGCGTCGCGACGGCCGACGGACCGTCCAGCACACCCTGACCCGCCAGGAGCACCCAGACGAACAGCGGGCCGGTGAGCAGGCCGGCGAGGTAGTGGACGACGCTCGCGAGGCGTTCGGGGGCGGCGCCCGGTCGGTTCTCGGTGAGGACGCCCGACGCGACGAACGGTGGCGTCCCTCCCTCGGGGAGTCGGGCCATCACGACGTCCATGGCGCGCGTCGCCACGACGGCCGCGACGACGCCGACGACGAACTGCAACGGCACCGACAGCGTCGTCACGAGCGGAGCGAGATTCATACGCGGGCCTTGGAGCGACCGGATATGTGGGTGACGGTTACGGACGGGGCCGGACCACGGGTCGTGAGTCGCGGAGACCACAGGTCGAGACGCGAGCGGCCGTGTCAGCCGAAGTCCGAGAGGCTCGCCTGGTCGGCCGCGGGGCCGTCGCCGTCGCTGTCGTCACCGCCGCCGGACCGCGTCCGCCCGCCGCGCTGTGAGAGCGAGGCCCGGCAGCGGATTTCGGGGTCCTCGAGCGCCTCGTGTGCGCGCGCCTGCAGGGCGCTGAACCGGTCGGCGGCCGCCTCGCGTCGGGCCTCGTAGTCGACCACCGGGAGCGGGTAGTCGGTCCCGACGTCGACACCGAACTCCGCCTGGAGGTGGAGCGGAATCCGCTCCGGACGGTCCAGATAGTCGGCCGGGACGGGGCGGAGTTCGGGCACCCACTCGTGGACGAACTCCCCCTCGGGGTCGTTGTCGCGGACCTGCTTGCGCGGGTTGTATATCCGCATCGTGTTCACCCCCGTGACGCCCGCCTGCTGTTGCCACTGCGTGTAGTTGATGGCGGGGTCGGCGTCGACGAGGTGGTAGTAGAAGAAGTCCGCGCCGAGGCGCCAGGGCTGGTGGAGGATGTAGCTGAAGAAGGAGGCACACATCGCACGCATCCGGAAGTTGAGCCACCCGGTCTCGACCAGACAGCGCATCGACGCGTCGACCATCGGGTAGCCCGTCCGGCCGCGTTTCCACGCCGCGACGAGTTCGGAATCGTGTCGGGAGCGGTTGAACCCCCGGAACACCGGGTTGACCGCGTGGTCCATCCACCCCGGCCAGTCTTCGAGCTTCTGGGTGTAGTGGCGGTTCCAGTAGAGCCGCGAGGTGAACAGTTCGCGGGCGCGTCCGTCGTCGGCGTGGTCCCGTACGTGCTGGAACGCCTCGCGGACCGAGAGACAGCCGAACCGGAGGTACGGAGAGAGCCTGCTCGTCCCCGACTCGGCCGCCGCGGGCGGGGAGATAGAGCCCGGGTACGCGGCGATGTCACGGGCGAACGCCGCCAGGCGCTCGAGCGCGGCCGTTCGCCCACCGGTCGGGACGCGCGACTTCGACGGCGAGACGTCGTACTCGGCCTCGACGGCGTCGACGGTGACGGCGCTCGTCACGCCGTGGTCGCCGAACCCGCTCGGGTCCGGGGCGCGCGTCGAGCCGGTCAGGTAGGCCTCGGCGTGGTCGCTCCAGTTCTCCCGTGACGCCCCTTCGCGTTCGATGCCGTCTTCGGCCACGAAGGCGACGCCGCTGTCCGCGAGGCGCTCGTCGCGACGCAGACCGTACCGTCCAGTCGGAGTAGCGGCGGCGACGACGTCCCAGCCGGCGTCGACGAACCGCCCGACGACCGACGCGGGGTCGCCGTGAACGAACACCAGCGACGCCCCCCGTCGCTCGTACGCGTCCGCGAGGTCGGAGAGGCACTCGTGGAGGAACCGGAGCCGAGCGTCGCAGGCGAGGCCCTCGGTGTAGAAGTGGGGGTCGAAGACGAACAGGGGACAGACGACGTCGGACTCGCTGGTCGCCGTCTCGACGGCGAGGTGGTCGGCGACACGGAGGCCGCAGCGGTGCCAGACGACGACGCCGGCGTCGGCCGCCGGCGGCGCTACGTCGAGTTCGGCGCACGGAGCCGGCATCGACCCGTCGTTCGGACCCCGAGCGAATGACCGTTGCGGCCCGGCTGTCGGCCGGTCACGGCGAGGGCCGACCACCGTGGTGAGGTCCCCGGTGGAGGACCCCCGTGCGACGCGCAGCGTAAGTGTTCGATTTCGTATGGTATTCGGGTGGACGCGCCGGGCCACCGCGCACGTACACCGGGAACCGGCGACGAAGTCACCCGGATACGTCCACCGCTCGCCCCGTTCGAACCCCCCTTTCGTTCTACTGGATTCCAGCCCGCAGTCTGTCGAATCCCACGCCCGGATTTTCACTTTCACTCCGGATTAGCATCCGTTAAGACGCTCGCGTCCCCTCCTAGCAGGTGGTTGCGACGGACCGTGCGGGATTCGTCCGCGTCCGAACCATAACCGAACCGATACATCTGGGCTCTCAGCCACGAGTCCCAAGAGTTAACACCGGAACCCACCCACACAATCATCGTCACGAATGAGCGGATCAGAGCTACCAGGAACGGCCCGAGACGGGGCACTCGGGCAGGAGGAACAGTGAGATGAGCGACGCAGACATCGCGGCGGACGAGCTCGTCCGACCGATCAAACGGACCGACGGCGACACGCTGGAGGAGCGCCTGACGTCGAACGCGTACCACAACATCCTCCCGGCGCGGTATCTCCGCAAGGACGCCGACGGGAACGTCACCGAGTCACAGGAGGAGTTGTTCGCGCGCGTCGCCAAGAACATCGCGCTCGCCGAGGCCGTCTACGAGGCAGAGCGGCGCGGCGAAACCGTCGAGGTCACGCCGGCGCAGTTGAAACCCGACCACCCGCGGCGGGACGAACTCGCCGCCGAGGTGTTCGGGACGGGCGTCAGCGCCGACGACGACGTCACCACCACGCTCTCGGTGTACAACGTCAACAAGTTCGCGTACGACACCATCGTCCCCGAACTCCCAGACGACATCCGCGAGACGGTCGTGGGCTACCGCGAGGAGTTCCAGGAGCTGATGGAGTCGCTGTCGTTCATGCCGAACTCGCCGACGCTGATGAACGCCGGCGACGAACTCCAGCAGCTCAGCGCCTGCTTCGTCGACTCGCCCGACGACGACATCACGGACATCCACCAGACCGCCAAGGAGGCCGCGGAGGTGTTCCAGTCCGGCGGCGGCATGGGCTACGCCTTCTGGCGATTACGTCCGTATGGTGACGCCGTCGGTTCGACCGGTGGCATCGCATCTGGTCCGATCACCTTCATGCGGACGTACGACCAGATGTGCTTCCCACCGGGGACGAAGGTGCTGACCCCCGGGGGCCAGCGACGGATCGAGACGCTCCGCGAGGGGGAGACCGTCGTCGACGAGAACGGTGACGAACAGCCGGTCGTCGAAACGATGGAGCGGCACGTCGACGAGGAAATCGTCGAGATCGTTCCGGAACGTCTCAACAAGCCGATCCGTGCGACCGGCGAACATCCGTTCAAAGTCGCCCGCGACAACGGTTTCGAGTGGGTCGACGCCGAGGATATTACGACGGGCGACCTGCTCGTGCTCGGGCACGCCGCGGACGATAACGGCCTCACTCTCGACGAGACGGTAACCCTCTCCGAAATCGCGTCGGGCCCGATGGTTTTCCCCGATGGCGGGGCGACGATCAATCGGGAATACTACGGCGCGGACAAGGGACCAGAACCCGCGTCGATTGCGTCGGAGGTCCCTGTCGACGCACTCGCGACCGTCGCTGGCTGGTATCTCGCGGAAGGATGCGTCGTCTACCGGCGCGGGCTCCCGAACGAAGTGACGTTCACCCTCCACGCCGACGAGCGTGAGGAGGCGAATGAAATCGTTCGCGCGCTCGACGCGTTCGACGCCCCATCCCGGATCGAGACCGTCGGTGACCGGAACACGCTCCACGTCCACGTCGAGAGTTCGAGTTTCGCACAGTTCATCGAAGGACTGCTCGGGACAGGTGCGTCCGAGAAACGTGTCCCCGAGTTCCTGTGGAACGCGCCAGTCGAGACGCAGGCCCGCGTCCTAGAGGCACTCTTCGATGGGGATGGGACGATGGAGACGCGAGGAAAGAGTCAGCGGGCGAAACTGCAACTGACCTGTGAGGAGGTTATCGACTTCGTCTTCCAGGCTGGACTCCGGGCAGGAGTACAGTTCTCGCGACACAGCAGGACGCCCGAAGACAGAAAGCCCACGCACTGGCTGAGTGTCAGCGTCAGTACGGCACTCGGGACGCCGCTCGAACGGCTGTTCGACGACGTTCCGGACGGCTTCGTCCCCCGCGATCGAACGAAGCAGTCGAACGAACGGCAGGTCGTGAAGGTTGGATCGGTCGATTCGGTCGCGTACGACGGACCGGTCTACAACGTCGAGGTCGCGGAGTCGCACACGTACGTTGCCGAAGACCTCGTCGTTCACAACTGCGAGACCATCGCACAGGGCGGCGCCCGCCGGGGCGCACAGATGGGCGTCATGCGCGTCTCGCACCCCGACGTCATCCAGTTCATCCACGCGAAGAACAAGGACGTCTCGCTGGCGCACTCGCTCCGACTGAACGACCCCGACGACTTCACGCACAACTCCTTCGCCGACGCCCTCGAGGAGGCGCGCGAACTCATCGACGAGGAGGGACGCGTCCCCAAGCATCTCCGCAACGCGGTGGAGGGTCACCTCTCGAACTTCAACATCTCCGTGGGTGTGACCGACGACTTCATGGAGGCGCTGTACAACGACGAGGAGTTCGTCTTCACCAACCCGCGCACCGAGGAGCCACACGTCGCCACGCCGCAGACGAAAGAGCTGTACGAGATGTTCGACCTCGGCGAGTACGTCGAGGTCGGCGAGGTGCTGTCGATTCCCGCGGCGGAGATCTGGGACCACATCGTCGACGGCGCCTACGAGAACGGTGAACCGGGCGTCATCTACCTCGAACGCGTCAACAAACAGCACTCGTTCGATGTGGACAAACATCCAGAACATCGCATATTAGCTACAAATCCTTGCGGCGAACAGCCGTTGGAAGAGTACGAAGCGTGCAATCTGGGCCATATTAATTTGTCAACCGTCGCCGACCTCGACGCGCCGGACTGGCGGGTCTGGTCGGAGGAACACGCCGACGAGTACGACTCCCTCTCGGAGGCGGTCGACGCCTTCCTCGCGGAGGCCATCGACACCGAAGAGTTCGACGACCGCATCAGACTCGGCACCCGCTTCCTCGAGAACGTGGTGACGATGTCGGACTTCCCGGTCGACAAGATCGAACGGAAGGTCCGCGAGATGCGGAAGATCGGCCTCGGCGTGATGGGACTGGCACAGCTGTACCTCCAGCTCGGCGTCCGCTACGGCTCCGAGGAGGGTAACGAGGTCGCCCGGCAGCTGATGAAACACATCAACCACGAGTCGAAGTGGGTCTCGCACGAACTCGCCGCCGAGCGCGGCAGCTTCGACGACTGGGACGACTCGAAGTACGCCGACCCCCTCGAGTACCGCGAGTGGTTCGAACACCACACCGGTCTCTCCGCCGACGAGTGGGCCGACGGCTTCCCCATCCGGAACCACAACACGACGACCATCGCCCCGACCGGGACGACGTCGATGATCGGCAACACCTCCGGCGGCTGTGAGCCCATCTTCTCGGTCGCGTACTTCAAGAACGTCTCCGACGACGTCCAGGGCGACGAGATGCTCGTCGAGTTCGACGACTACTTCCTCCGCGTCCTGGAGGCCAACGACATCGACGTCGAGGCCGTCAAGCACGAGGCCGTCGAGCAGATGCAGTCGAACGAGTTCGACGGCGTCGACGGCCTCTCGACGGTGCCCGACGCCATCGGCGAACTGTTCGTCGTCACAGCCGACCTGAGCGGGAAGGAACACGCCGCCGTCCAGTGTGCCTGCCAGGAGGGCGTGGACTCGGCCATCTCGAAGACCTGCAACTTCCCGAACGCGGCCACGCGGGAGGACATGGACGAAGTGTACCGGTACATCTACGACAACGGCGGGAAGGGCGTCACCGTCTACCGCGACGGGACGCGCTCGAAGCAGGTGCTCACGACGCGTGCGAAGAACACCGAGTTCGCCGACGACGAGGAGGCCGCGGAGGCCATCGTCGGACAGATCGAAGAGGTGTTCGGCGGCATCGAGGGCTTCCTCGACAACGACGAGGTCCGCGCACAGCTCGAAGCCGACGTCGCGTCGCTGCTCGGCAGCGAGCAGAAACTCGGCAAGAAGCGCCCGCGCCCGGACGTGCTGTACGGCGTGACCCAGCGCATCGACACCGGCTACGGGAAGCTCTACGTCAACATCAACGAGGACGAGCGCGGGAACCCGTTCGAGCTGTTCGCCAACATCGGCAACTCGGGCGGGTTCACCGCCTCGTTCACCGAGGCGCTGGCGAAGACCATCTCGACGGCGCTCCGCTCCGGCGTGGACCCCGAGGAGATCGCGAGCGAACTCCAGGGCATCCGGTCGCCGAAGGTGGCCTGGGACAAGGGCGAACAGATCAACTCGATTCCGGACGCCATCGGGACGGCCATGCGCCGCTATCTCGACGGCGAAATCGACAAGCAGTACCCACAGCAGAAGAACCTCTCCGAACTCGAAGAGGAGGCACGCTCGCGTGAGCGCGACGCGGAGGCGCGCGCCACCCAGAGCGAGACCGACGGGGGCGCGGCCGTCGCACCCCCGGGCGAGGACCTGCAGGGTGCCGAGGTGCAGGAGGACGCCACGCAGGACCTCCTCGACGCGGGCGAGAGCCCCGAGTGTCCCGAGTGTGGGAACATGACGCTGTACTTCTCCGAAGGCTGCAAGACCTGCGAGTCCTGCGGCTGGTCGGAGTGCTGAACCGCGCGTAAGAGTCGGACACGACGCGGCTCGCGTCCGCAGTGTGGCTTTCTCTCTCTATCTCTCTCGTTCCTCTCGGAGAGCCAGAGCCAGAGTCGGAGTCGGTCGCCCCTCAGGCGATACGCTCGACGACCAGCGACGCGGCGGGCTCCTCCCAGCCGAACGCCTCGGGGACGTCACCGACGCCGGTGATGCCGGGGTGGGGCGTGATGACGCCGTCCTCGGCGAGGTCCGGGTTGCTCGTGCCCGTCCCGTCGATGCCCTCACGGTTCTCGCCCGTGAGCGCCTGCGCGGGCGGGACCAGGTCGGCGAACATCTCCGTGTTCGTCTCCGTGCCGGCGTCGTACCCCTGTGCGAAGTAGGTGAGAGAGCTGTTCACCTCCTGGGGGAGCGGCACGGTGTCGAGGCCGACGAAGCCGTCGTTCGTCGCGACGAGCATCGAGATGAACGAGAGGTAGCGAGCGCTGGCGTCGGCGTCCACGTGCAGTTCGACGTAGTAGGGAAAGCCGGTGTCGCCGGGGTCGCTCGCGGGGACGAGCGGGCCGTCGCCGACGGCGGCACCACGGATGGCGTTCGCACTCTGGACGACGTCGAGGAGCGGTTGGAGGTTTCCGTTCTCGGCGATTTCCTGGACGGGCGTGCTCGCCGGGTCACCGACCGAGAACACCTCGATGCTCGGTCGGTGGAGCGCGACGGCCGGTGGCGTGAAGGGCTGGTACGGGGTGTGGTTGGTGACGGTGACACGGTACCGACGGGCGCTGCCGTTGCCCTGGCCGCCCTCCTGCTGGGCGAGGGCGGTGCCGCCGAGGACGAGGCCGCCGACGGTCGCACCGGTCGCTGCGAGGAACGCTCTGCGGGACGTCGGGAGTCGGGAGTCGGTTGGCATGGTTGCACCCGAACAGGCGCGCAGGAGAAACATATTGGTTTTTCAAGATGTGGGTCGAGTTCGCACCCACTCTGTTCCAAATTCCGGTCGACTGTGGATACTGTCAGGCAGGGACGGACCGTAGTGACACCGAGACGTCCGGGATACACTGATACTCCTGGGGAGTAGAGGGTCGGTATGCAGCGAAGACAGGTCCTCGCTCTCCTGGCCGTGCCGGTCACCGGTCTCGTGGCCGGGTGCGGTTCGGGTGGCGGTACCGAGACGTCGACCGGGACGGAGACGCCGACCGGGACGGAGACCCAGTCGCCGATACCGACCGCGACGCCGACACCGACCGAGACAGAGACGCCGACCGAGACAGAGACGGCGACGCCGGGCGGCCCGGAGCGGGAAGGGAACGCCGCCATCGCGGAGGTACAGAAGACGCTCGACTCCGTCGTCGCCACGTACGGCGGAGCCGACAGCGACAGCCTCCTCGGGACGGACGCCTCCTCCGCGGCGGAGTTCCCGAGCCAGCGAATCGACAACGCGCTCGACGAGGCCGAGACCGAACTGGAGACCGCACGCGAGCGCGTGGTCACCCGGGAACAGGAACGGACCGTGGAACGACTCGCCGTCACCATCCGATTTCTCGACCTGGCGACACAGCTTCAGATCGCCCTCGGGAACGCGTTCTTCGCGCTGGACCGCGCGCGGGCCGCACTGGACCGAGAGGAGGGAGACGAGGCCCGCGACGACCTCCAGCGGATGGAGAACGAACGGCGCGTCGCCGCGCCGATTCTCGAACAGGTGCGCACGGAGACGAACGCCGCGAGCGTCAGCGTCATCGACAGTATCGACGCCGCCACCTACGAGGCGAAGGTGGCGCAGTTCGACGCCGAGATCGGAACGATGGGACGGCTCCGCCCACACGCCGAGGCGTTGAGTCGGGCCGTCGACCGCCTGCAGACGGCACGACAGCAGGACGCGAACAACTCCGACAACGCGGCGGAGACGGCCAGTCGTGCCGCCGACGAACTCGAGAGCGTCGCAGAGTCGCTCCGGACCGTCCTCGACGAGATGAGCGATGACGCCGCCTCCCTGCGACCCATCACGACGCGACTGGCCGAGATGGCCGCGACGAAGGCACAGGCCGCACGGGAGATCGCGGGGGAGGCGACGGCGACACCGACCCCGTCGGAGTGACCCAGCGGACGCGGCGAACGGCGAGAACGGGGACGCGACGACGACCGAAACCCGGGCTCAGTCGAGCGGCCACGGCGGCCGGCGGCGCCCGCGAGCGCCGAGTCAGTACTGGTAGCCCGCGTTGACGATACCGGCCGTCTGGCCGACGTTGACGAGTGTGAGGCCGACGACGGCGGCGGGGAGTCCGAGCGAGACGAACGGGCCGCAGACGTAGACGACCCACCCGAGTACGCCGAGCGCGGCCGCCAGTCGGTAGACGACGGGTGCCTCGTCGGGCGCGACGTTTCGGGCGGTGTAGACGAACGCCGCGCTCGGGACGAGCATCCACGCCGACAGCATCACCGCGACGGGTTCCGTGTACGCCGGCGCGACGGCCAGCGCCGCCAGTCCGACGAGGGTGAAACCGGTGCCAGTCACGAGGACGAGCTTCCACGCGTAGAGGATGCCAGAACGCATCTCCGACCAGGAGGCGACGGTGAAGAGGACGAACACGGTGGTCATCACCACGTGAGCGACGAGGACTGTCTCACGCGTGACGAGGCCGAGATGAGCGGCGGTGATGAACGTCCACGCGAGCGGGACCAGGAAGACGGAGCCGTTCTTGCGGAGGCGTCGGAACACCTGTGGGGGGACGGCGTCGAGAGAGAAGAGCGTTCCTCAGCGACGCACGCTACCGCGCTACCGCATCGTGACGTATGTCAGGAAGCCGAGCGCGACGAGCTGGAGTCCTCTGAGCACAAGGACGGCCTGCTGGACGTGTGGGTCGCCGGAGTAGAAACTCTGCATGGTGAAGAAGAAGTACACCGCCAGGGCGTTCTCGACGAGCATCACGCCGCTGAACGCGACCAGTCCCAGAACGAGCGGCGTCCGGAACGTCCGGTAGTTGCGGAGCCACACCACGGCGAGTGCGGTGAGGAAGATGATGTTCACTGCTGCGAGGACGCTCGCCGCCTGTATCGTGGTTTCCATCGCCATAGTTACTCCATGTGTTCGGTGATGTGTTCGAACGTCTCGCGGTTCTGCTCGAACCGGTCCGTGAGGAAGTAGAGCTTGCCGTACTCGTTGCCGCCGCTCTCGACGATGCCGTGGTCTTCGAGCATGTCGAGGTGGTGACGGACGGTCTTGTAGCTCACGTCGAGTTCCTCTGCGAGTTTGTTCGCGTTGCGCGGGCGCTCCGACAGCGCACGGATGAGACGGACGCGGTTCTCACCGCCACGCGTCGCCGTGAGCAGATACCAGAGCGCCTTCTCCATCTGAGGCTGGTGGGTTTACTCACAGTCGTCTTATAATCTCCGCGGGTCGACCCGTCTGGAGACCCACCCCGTCGGTCCGCGCGGGAACGCGCTCCGTTTCGTCTCCTCCTGGAGGCTGCCCGTGCCGTCGACGGCACGGACGACCACCTCGTGTGGGTCGGTCGCCTCGTACGTGTACTCCCACATGCGCCAGGCGTCCTCGGCCTCGTCGCGCAGCGGTTCGCCCGTCCCCGCGTCGACGGCACCGGGGAGCGGGTCCGAGAGGGTGGCCGTGGCCCACGAGTCGCCGCCGTCGGTCGACACCTCCACGCGCTCGATGCCGCGGGTGCCCGCGTAGGTGTGCCCGCCGACGCGCACCTGTCCGTCGCCCGGAGCCGACACCGAGTGAAGCTTCGCCACCGTGTTGACGGGACCGGTCCCGTGCCAGCCGCGCTTCTCCCAGTAGCCGTCGACCTCCTCCTCTAAGACCTCGATCTCGGTGAGCCACTTCACGTTGATCTCTCCCCAGTGGCCGGGGATGAGTGCCCTGACCGGGTAGCCGTGGCCTCGCGGGAGTGGCCGACCGTTCATCCGGTAGGCGACGAAGCCGTTCCGCAGCGCCGCCATCGGGAACTCCTCGTAGTAGTCGTCGGCGGCGC
>NZ_JBEPXO010000047.1:0-30094 GCF_041641895.1 Salinigranum sp.
TCTTCACGCGTGGACTGTTCGATGACCGCGACCGTTATCTCGTTGACGACCCGGTTGACGTCGTTGAGTGCCTTGAGTTGCTCGCGCTGGCGGACCAGCTTCGTCTCGTACGCGTGTCGGTCGATGGCGGACGCGAGGACGTTTGCGACCGACTGGACGAAGTCGACGTCAGTCTCGGTGAACGACCGCGTTTCGGTGTCGTGGACGCCGAGAATCCCCCACGGGTCGTCGAACGACCCGACGACGATGCTGATTCCGCTCCGGACGGCGTGGTCGGTCAACAGGTCGGGGCCGCTGAACCGCGTCTCCGTCTCCAGGTCCTCGACGACGACGGGGGCCTGCGACTGGAGCGTGTACGAGGCCTGCGATTCGTCCTCGACCGCCGAGACGGTCGCCGACCCGACGATGCCGTCCTGCCAGCCGACGCCCTGGCGCAACAGCAGTTCCTCCCGCTCCTCGTCGAGGTCCAGCACCTTGCAGTAGTCGGTTCCGAGCGCGTCCGCCACGAGGGCCGCGGCGTCGTGCATGAGCGCGTCGAGGTCCGTTCCCTCGAGCGCCTGCTGGCCGAGTTCCGCGACGGCCCCCTGCTGGTGGACGCGCTTCTGGAGTTCCCGTTCCTGTTCGAGACGCGTCGAGACGTCACGGACCACCCCACACCGACCGGTCTCACCGTCCAGGCTGAACGGCGCGAGTCGGCTCTCACACGGGACCGACTCCCCGTCTTTCCGGTGGACGTCGAGTTCTATCATCGCGACGCGTCGGTCTCCCTCCGCGACCTCGTTCCCCATGGACGCCGCCCGTTCGGTGACTTCCTCGTCGTGGATGGTCGTCGCGTGCCGACCCAGTAGCTCGGTGCGGTCGTAGCCAGTGAGCTCACAGAACCCCTGGTTGACCATGACGAACTCGGCGTCGGCGTCGACCGCGTAGATACCGTCCTCGACCGTCTCGACGACGGTTTCGTACAGTTCCAGCTCCTGTTCGCGCTGTTTGCGCTCGGTGACGTCGCGGACCACACCGACCCGTTCGTACCCGTCAGCCCGCTCCACCAGCGAGAACGTCGCCTCGCCGGTCCAGGTCCCGCCGTCGGACCGCGGAAGCTGCGCCTCCAAGGTCGCCGTCTCCCGCTTCCCGGCCACCAGTTCCGCTTCCAGTCGCTGCACCTGCTCGCGGAGTTGCTCGTCGACTCCCACCACCGAGACGTGCGACCCGACGAGTTCCGCCCGGTCCCGCCCGACCATCGCCTCGTAGCCCCGGTTCACCTGGGTGAAGTACCCGTCTTCGTCGACCACGTAGATGCCCTCTTCGACGGTCTCGACGATGGTCTCGTACCGTTCCAGCTCCCGCTCGCGCTCCTTCTGCTCGGTGACGTCCCGGAAGTACACCGAGAGGCCGCTCTCGGAGGGGTACGCCGACACCTCGAACCAGGTGTCCAGCGGTTCGAAGTACTCCTCGAAGTGGGTCGTCTCCTGCGTCTCCATCGCCCGCTTGTACTCGGTCTGGAAGCCGGTCTCGAGCCCTTCCGGGAACGCGTCCCACACGTTTCGGCCGGCGAGTTCGGCGCTCGACCGGCCCAGTAGGTCCGCCGCGTGGTCGTTGACGTGCGTGAACTGCCACTGCTCGTCGAGCGCGAAGAACGCGTCGTCGACGCGGTCGAACACGACGCGGAGCTCGCTCTCGAGGTCGTCGCGCTGCCGCTCGAGTCGGTCCGCTTGCTCCCTCAACTGCGTCACGTCCGCCATCGTGACGACGGCCCGCCTCGGCTCCTCCCCGAACGGGACGGCGTTGACCGACAGCCACCGCGTCTGGCCGTCGTCCCAGTCGACCCGCACCCGACGGTCGATGACCGACTCGCCGGTCGCCAGCGCCAGTGGGACCGGTCTGTCCTCGAACGGGATGACCTCGCCGTCCGCGTCCCGGATGGGCTGTCGACCCAGCTGGTAGCCGTCCGACTCGTCGCCCAGCCCGAGTAGTTCGGTGAACCGCCCGTTCAGACGCACCGCGTCGCCCTCGCTGTCGAAGACGCCGATTCCGACGGGCGCCGTGTCGAGGACCCGTCGAAGCAGGTCCCGTTCCTGGCGGTGCTGCTGTTCGCGCTCCCGTCGGTCCGTCATGTCGCGCGTCACCTTCAGGAACCCCTCGAGCGTGTCGTCGTCGCGCACGGCTGAAATCGTGACCCTGGCCCAGAACCGCGAGCCGTCCTCGCGGACGCGCCAGCCGCTCGACTCGAACGAGCCGTCTTCGGCGGCGACGCGGAGGTTCTGCTGTGGGACGCCCGCGTCGCGGTCGTTCTCGGTGTAGAACGTCGAGAAGTGCTCCCCGACGATGTCGGAGGTGTGGTACCCCTTGATTCGCTCGGCGCCGTCGTTCCAGGTCTCGACGTGGCCCTCCTCGTCGAGCCTGAAGATGGCGTACTCGTCGACGGCGTCGACCAGTTGTTCGAACTGCTCGGACTGGTCGTGGCTCTCGTCGCCCTCCTCGCTCGGTCGTGACGCCTCCCGGGCCGTGAGGTCGTAGTAGAACTCCGCGTGGCCGCCCGCGAGCAGGCCGTCGTCGATGGGTTCGCGACGGCGTTCGAGCCACCGGTCCTCGGGGGCCGACTCCTGGCGAACGTGGAACGTGAACCGGTCGCCATCGACCCCGTCGAGCGCCTCCCGTCCGAAGCGTTCCTCGTCTCTCACGGTCGGCGCGAGAACCTCCGTGACGAGCGTCTGCCTGTCGCGGCCGACCAGTCCGTCGTGGTCGATACCGAAGTACCGTCCGACCGCCTCGTTCGCCCACGCCACCTCTGACGCCTCGTCGAAGAGGAGGACGCCGACGTCGTCCGTCGACCCTGCACCGGCCCGCGGCCGCCACCACACCCGGGCGCTCGCGCCGACCTGTTTCGTCTCCAGCCGTCCCTGCTCGACGAGCCTGTCGAGTCGTTCGTACGTACTCCGCCTGCCGAGGTCGAGTCGCTCGGCCACCTCCGTCGTGGCGAGCGGTTCGTCGAGGTCCGAGAACACCGAGAGCGTCTCCCTGAGACTCTCGGTCAGCGAGTGTGCGGTCATTACCACTCTCTCGAGACGGAGCCACAAAAGGACTCCGCCGGCGGAGTTACCCGCGTACGGACAACAGCCTCCACGTCCACGCCCACGCGTTCTCGAGGGTGTCTCGGACGTACGGTGACCACCGCCGCGACGACGACGGACTCGCAGCGCCAACGAGACGTGGGTCAACTACCGGAATCGACCTCGCCCCGCGACACCGCCACAGTCTCGGCTCCTCGTCGTCGAACGTTCGCTCGTAAATCGCAGTGGCCGGACGCGGGAGACCCGGCCACCGTGCCGGTGGTTCGATCCAAAACGGTGAGGGGGTGAGGGGGTAACGGGGGACCTCTTCCCACCAGCATCCGGGTATCGTTCTCCACAAATTTGTGACTGTTGCTTGCAGTCGCCGGCCGACAGGTGACTGTCGACTGTTCGTCCGGACGGACGCCGGGATTCGGCTCCGACGAACGAACCCCGGCGACGCCGCGAGCGAGTCGCGGGCGCGAACGGGCCACCAGCGGGTGGGCCACCCGCTGCCGTCACCCGTCCGTCTGCCGAGTGTCCAACGGGTCGCCTCGACGCTACCACGCCGGTTCCAGCGACGTCTCGCCGTCTCTCCTCACGCTCGCGACGGGCGGCGCGTCTATCTAATCCTTTTGGGACAAAGGATATGTTCAAATCCCCAGTATGTTTACTCGCCCTCCGAGTGAGGGAGAGGATGCGCCGGACTGGGGGAGTGACGAGAGTCCCGCTGCTCTCGGACGTACCCGGCGCAGTCACACTGTCTGCGGACTCTTCGTCGGACGTCGACACCGACCCGGTGCGCCGGCCACGCGGCGGTCGACCGCGGTCCACCCACTCGCCGTCGGAGCGGTCGCGCCAGCGACCCGACCGAGTCTCGCCTGGTTCGCCACCGAAGAACGCCGGCTCGGCCCCTCCAGACCCTAATCGTATCGGCGCTACAGACTTGCTCCGGACCGTCTTCGGTCGAGACAGTGATGCCCGCCCAGCCGCGAACCGACGGACCGGCCGACCCCCACGACGCGACGCGCTGTTCGGCAGAGACGATCAGGGCGCTCTCGTGTGCGCGCAGGCGACTCGTCGTCTCGACGCTCCTCGACCGACCGCGCCCGCTGTCGGTCGACGACCTCGCGTCCGTCGTCGTCGACCGTGATGACTCCGGGTCTCCGCCGACCGAACGCGAGGTACGCGTCGCTCTCCACCACGTCGACCTCCCCGTCCTCCGGGCCGCCGAGCTGGTCACGGTCGACGAGGACACGGGTCGCGTCGAGCGCGGCCCCCACCCCGACCTCCGGAACGGGTCGCTCACCGCGCTCCTCCTCGAGACGACGGGCCAGGAGCTGTGGTCCGCGCTCGACGTGCTTCGCGACCCGGTCCGCTCGTCAGTCGTGGCGGTGCTGGACGCTCGCGGGTCGGCAGTGACACTGGACCGCCTCGTCCGGGAACTCCGCTCGAGGTCCGTCTCCGACGCCGTCGAGATACCGCAGGACCCGTCGGAGCTCGCGGTCCGGCTCCGACACGTCCACCTCCCGAAACTCGACGCCGTCGGTCTGGTCCGGTACGACGACGGCGACGACACCGTCTGCTGCCGGTCGAAGGCTCGGGTCTGACCGCCGTCGCCGAGTCGCCGTCGTCAGTAGTCGCGGTGGCCGGGACAGGTGGCCCAGTCGCTCACCGGGACGGTGCGTTCCGGGAACAGCCCCAGTCCCAGTACGACCTCCTCGCCCGTCGCCTCCGAGAGGTCGACCTCCGCCGTGCGGAAGTACCCCACGTACCGCCGCTCGTCGACCCGTTCCCACCCTCCCGCGACGGGAGTGGCGAGGCAGGTTGTTTCGTCGGGCAGGGAGACCCACTCGCCGTCCTCGTGGAGTACGAACCGCTCGGCGTGGCCGAGGAAGACGTCGTCCGGGAACTCGACCCCGTCGTAGGTCTCGTCCGGGAACGCCACCTCGACGACGATGTACTCCTCGGTGAACTCCCGGACGTCGAACTGGAGGCCCTCTTCGGTCTCCGCGGCGCCCCGTCCGGCACCGAGGCCCGCCAGCACCGTCACCCCCGTGACGAGTTCGCCCGCCGTCTTGAGCACGCTACGTCTCGAAACCGTCTCGTCCGCGTTCGTCTCGGTCTGGAACATGGTGTTTCCCTCACGACCACGTCCGATGCGACGAGCGGGTCTCCAGTGGAACCCGTCGCTCAACAGTACGACCGACGGGGCACGCCCGGCGGGCTAACTATCTAGCCACCGTCGCTGCCACCGACGTCCCCGCCCGACAGACGCCCACGCCGGTGGACGCCGACTACGGTCCCGTCGAGTCGACGTCGTCCCCGAGCGAGCCCTCGTACTTGCCCTGTTCCTCGGCCGGGAGGTACGCGCGCTCCCAGTCGACGACTTCGGGGAAGCCGGAGAACTCGTGGAGGCTCCCCACGGGTCGGCTGTTGAACCGGTCGTCGATGCGCCGCATCCCCGCGACGGGGTCGTCGGCGAAGGCGCTGAGGTCCTCGTGGACGCTCGCGATGGTCGACAGCGTCGCCGCGATGGGGAACAGCACGACGTCGAAGCCATACTCCTCGAGCGCGTCGAGTTCGACGTACGGCGAGGAGCCGAGGTCGCCGACGAAGTTGTACACGAGCGGGCCGTCGACGTCGCGGCCGATGCGCTCTAACTCGCGCTCGTCGGTCGGCCCCTCGACGAACGCCACGTCCGCGCCGGCGTCGAGGAAGTCGTTGGCCCGTCCGACTGCCTCGTCGAGCGAGCCGTCACCCGTCCCGCGGGCGTCGGTCCGGGCGATGAGGACGAAGTCCTCGGCACGTTCGTCACGGACGTCGGCCGCGGCCGCGACTTTCCCGACCGCCTCCGCTCTGGGGATGACCTGCCGGCCCGTGGTGTGCCCGCACCGCTTGGGGAACGTCTGGTCCTCGATGTGGATGCCACCGACGCCCGCCTTGATGTACTCTCGAACCGTGCGGACGACGTTGGTTGCGTTGCCGTAGCCGTTGTCGGCGTCGGCGACGAGAGGGACGTCGATTCGCTCCTGGATGTGGGCGGCGTTGTCGATCATCTCCGGCATCGTGATGAACCCCGCGTCGGGGTAGCCAATCTTCGAGAGCGACGTCCCGTAGCCGGTCATGTAGATGGTGTCGAACCCGACGAAGTCGGCGACGGCGGCCGTCAGCGGGTCGTGGACGCCCGGGCAGACGAGCAGGCCGTCGGTCGCGAGGTGCTCACGGAGTCGCGCACCCGCGTCGGTCACGGCCGCTCACCGCCTCGACGGTCCGCTCGTGCTGTCCTGGCGTCCGCCGCCGTGCCGGCCCGTCCCCTGCGCCCCTCACTCCGCATCGGCCGTCCCTCCGAGGTGGTCGAGGACGGTGTCGGTCGTCACGACGTCGCCGTACTTCGCGTCGATGTCGAAGAGGTTCGCGTGGTGTGGCCCCTCGGCGCGGTCACCGACGGCGTCGGCGGGGACGATGGTTCGGTAGCCGTGCTGGAGGCTGTCGACGGCCGTCGCACGGATGCACCCGCTCGTCGTGACGCCCGCGAGAACGAGGGTGTCCACGCGCTGCGTCGTCAACTCCGTCTGGAGGTCGGTCCCGAAGAAGGCGCTCGCGTACTTCTTCAGGACGACGCGCTCGTCGCCCTCGGGGGCGAGGCGGTCGTCGACCTCGACGGCGTCGGTGCCGAGCCGCAGCTCTCGGAGCGCCGGGACCTTCTCGATGAACTGCCCGGCGTCACCGTACGACTCCTCGTAGGCGACGGTCGTGAAGTACCGCGGCAGGTCGTGGTCGCGGAACGCCGCGAGCAGTCGGGCCGTCCGGTCGATGACGTCCGAGACGTCCGAGCCGAGGTCGGTCTCGGGGTCGGTGAACGCGTTGATGAGGTCGATGACGAGGAGTGCGGGTCGCTCGCCGAGTCCGACGCTCCCGCCGAACGCCTCGTCGTCGTACTCCGCGTCGATGTCGTCTGGCCAATCCATGATGTGGTGTGGTGTGAGAGGGTGGGGTGGTGATGTGGTCGTGTCGGTCCGGGGTCAGCGCTGCCGGTTCTCGAACGTCTCGCGCTCCTCGCGGATTCGGGTCGCGAGCGTCTCCTCGTCCGGGAGCGGCCCGTAGTCGAACTGCTGCGGTTCGTCGCGCTCCTCGCGCATCGCCGCGCGCCGCTCTTCGGTCGCAGCCTCGTCGACCGTGCCGTCGTCGGTGAGGACGACGCCGTACTCCGAACTGGCGGCCGCGTCGGAGACGAGGCCGCGTTTGACCTCCGTCGCGACCGTCTCGGGGTCGCGGTCCAGCGGGTCGCCGAGGCCACCCCCGCCGGCCGTGCTGAAGACGAGTCTGTCGCCCGCTTCGACGGACACGTTCTCAACTTTCGAGGGGAGTTCCTCCTCGGTCCCGTCGGCCCGGAGGAGCCGTTTCTCGCTCGTTCCTCCGTACTTCCCGCCCTCGACGCCCCACGGGTACGTGTGGGCGCGGTCGTCCTGGAAGGTGATGGCGCCCTCGGCCTCGAACGTGTACACCTTGGTGATGCCGTGCCCGCCGCGGAACTCGCCGGCTCCACCCGTGTCGGCGCGCGTGCTGTACTCGTCGATGGAGAGCGGGTAGTACGCCTCCTGGTACTCTGCCGGCACGGTCCGGAAGAGCGGCCACCACGAGTGCCCGTCGAGGCCGTCGCCACCGGGCCGGGCCGGAATCCCGCCGTAGAGAATCTCGAGCATCTGGAAGTCGTTCCCGTCCGAGTCGGTCCCCGCGTAGACGAGGTTCGGCGACGTCCCGTAGCTGCCGGCGACGGAGAAGCCGTCGATGAGCTTCGAGAACGTGGCCTGGAGCACGTCGAACTGCCGGGCCATCAGCGGCAGTCGGTTGCCGAGTGCGGCGGGGAACTCCGGCTGGAGCACCGACCCCTCGGGGAGCGTCACCTCGAAGAGGTCGTAGTAGCCGTCGTTGAACGTGAGCAGGGGGTCGAACGCCATGATGAGGAACACCCCGGTGAACATCTTGAACATCTTCTCGTTCAGGAGGAAGTTCACCGTCCCCGGCACCTGTTCGTCGGTCCCGGTCCAGTCGAGGTAGACCGTGTCGCCCTCGCGGTAGATCTCGAGGTGGAGTTTGATAGGACCGTTGCCCAGGCCGTCGTCGTCGGCGTGGTCCTCGAACGTGTAGCGCTCGCCCTCGGGGACGAACTCGTGGATGAGGTCGATCATCCCGTCGCGGGTGCGGTCGAGGATGGCGTCGCACGCTTCGAGATACGTCTCCTCGCCGAACCGGTCGCAGAGCTCCTGTACCCGCGCCTCGGCCGCTTTCGTCCCCGCGGCGAGCGCCTTGATGTCCGCCTCGGCGTGGTCCGGGAGACGCGTGTTGTGCGCGAACGAGTCGAGCAGTTCGGTGTCGATCTCCCCCCGCTTGTAGAGTTTGACCGGCGGGAGGCGCATCCCCTCTTCGAAGATGGTCCGCGCCTGGACGGGCATGCTCCCGGGGGTCTTTCCGCCGACGTCCATCAGGTTGCCCCACTGGCTGGCGAAGCCCACCAGGTCGTCGTCGTAGAAGATGGGTCGGAGGAGGAGCATGTCCGGCGTGTGCGAGACGGCACCGGCACACATGTAGGGGTCGTTGGTCGCGACGACGTCGCCCTCGACGAGGTCGTCGCGGTCGAACGACGCGTTGTCGAGGATGGTGTCGATGGCCGAGCCGAACTGTCCCATGACCATCCGTCCCTCGGCGTCCGCGATGAGGGGGAACTGGTCGGACTGTTCGCGGATGACGGGGCTGATGGCCGTCGTCTCCACCACGCGGTCCATCTCGTACCGGGTGTTCGAGAGGGTGCTCTCGATGATGTCGAGCGTGGTCTGGTCGATGTCGTGGTCGCCGACGAACTCGGGGGTGTCGCTGTCGCTGTCGTTCATTGGTCCTCACCTCGGGTGATCTCGATGTTTCCGTAGCGGTCGATGGCGGCCACGTGTCTCGGCTGGACGACGATCGTCGAGTCGTCCTCGGTGACGATGGCGGGGCCGGTGATCTCGTTGCCCGCACGCAACGCCTCGCGGTCGTACACCGGCGTCTCGTGGTACGCGTCGTCGAAGTACACCTCGCTCGTGCCGACTTCGGCGTCGCTGGAGTCCGCGCCGACGGGGTCGTGTTCCTCGATGGTGACGCCCTGGAGCGTCCCCTTCCCGACGACGCGGAGGTTCGCGATCTCGAGGGGTGCGTCGAGAGTGAAGCCGAACTGTCGGTCGTGACGCGCCTCGAAGTCGTCCTTGACCTCCGCGAGGCCGGCCTCCCCGCGAAGGTTATCGATGGTGATGGGGATCGACATCTGGATGTCCTGCCGGAAGTAGCGGCAGTCGGCGACGTAGTCGAACGCGTGGTCCGACTCGGCGACGCCCTCCGATATCAGCCAGTCGCTCGCGTCGGCCTCCAGTGCCCGGAGTTCCTCGTAGACGTCCCGTCCGTGTATGTCCTCTTCGGTCTCGAGGTACGTCTCGGCGAACTCGTTCTGGATGTCGGAGGTGAGGAAGCCGAACGCCGACATGACGCCCGGTCCCGGCGGGACGACGAGGGGGTACGCCCCCATCACGTCGGCGAGTGCGTTGGCGTGCATCGGTCCGGCGCCGCCGAACGCGACGAGGCCGAACTCGCGGGGGTCGTAGCCGCGCTCGACCGAGACGACGCGCAGCGCGCTGTGCATGTTCTCGTTGACGATGTCGAGGATGGCCTGTGCGGCCTCCTCGACGCTCGTCCCGCGTTCGTCGGCGATGGTCTGGACGGCCTCGCGGGCCGCCTCGCGGTCGAGTTCCATCCGGCCGCCGAGTTGCACGGAGGCGGGGATACGGCCGAGGACGACGTTCGCGTCCGTGACCGTCGGCTCTTCGCCGCCCTGTCCGTAACACGCCGGCCCGGGGTCCGCACCCGCGCTCTCGGGGCCGACCTGGAGCGACCCGTTCAACTGGACGCGGGCGATGGAGCCACCGCCGGCGCCGACGGTGTTGACGTCGATGGAGCGGGAGGTGAACTCCCGGTAGCCGACCTTCGTCTGTCGCGTCGTCTCCGGCGTCCCCGCCTCGACGAGAGAGACGTCGGTCGAGGTGCCGCCCATGTCGAGTGTCAGGACGTCGGGGACGCCCTTCTTCGAGGCGATGGTCGCCGCGCCGACGACCCCACCGCTCGGCCCCGACAGCGCGAGTTCGACCGGGCGTTCCTTCGCGGCCGTCGAACTCATGAGACCGCCGTCCGAGCGGACGACGTTCATCGTGGCCGACGACCCCGCCTCGGCCAGCGACGCGTCGAGGTCGTCGAGGTAGCCGATGACGGTCGGCCGCGCGTAGTCGTTGATGACGGTCGTCAGCGTCCGCTCGTACTCGCCGTACTCGGGGACGATTTCGGAGGAGATGGACACCGGGAGCGTCGGCGCCTCCTCGGCGACGATGTCGCGGACGCGCTCCTCGTGGGCCGGGTTGAGATACGAGTTCAACAGCGCGACGGTGAGCGACTCGACGCCGGCGTCGTCGAGGTCGCGGACGGCCGCCCGGACCGCCTCCTCGTCGAGCGGTTCGGTCTCCTCGCCCGACGGCGAGGCGATCTTCCCGCCGACGCCGCGCGTGTCGACGAGGTCCGCGAGCGGGTTCGGCTTCTCCATCCCCATCCAGCCGTACAGCGGTCCCGGCGTCCACGCACGGGCCAGGTGGAGGATGTCCTCGTGACCGGCCGTCGTGACGAGGCCGACTCGCGACCCCGTCTCCTCCAGGAGCATGTTCGTCACGACGGTCGTACCGTGGAACAGGAGGTTCAGTTCCGAGACGGACGTGCCCGCCTTCGCCGTCGCCTCCTCGATGCCGTGTAACACCCCCTCCGAAGGGTTCGCGGGCGTCGTGAGCACCTTGTCTATGGTGAGTTCGTGCGTCGATTCGTCGAAGACGATGACGTCGGTGAACGTCCCGCCGACGTCGACGCCGAGATTGTATGTCATCTGATATCGTTCGGCGTACGTTTGCGGTGAACGATGAGTAAGGATTTCCCCAACAGCTGTTGGCTCATTATATAGAAAGCGCGGGGAGTCGTGCGCGATACGTGCGGACCTGTGCGTGCGAGCGACTCCCGGGCGACCACCTTTTTCGTCGTGCGGAGAGTCTCCACGGACAACCAGTATGTTCCTCGCGACGGTCCACTTCACACAGCAACGAGACTGCATCCTCCGACGGTTGACCGCCGACGTCGACACCCCGGTGCCGATCGAGATCGAGGAGATTCAGGACGGGTTCGTGACGTTCGTGCTCCGGGCTGGCCCCCACGCCGACGCGTTCGAGGCGGAACTCGACGCGGCCGACCACGTCAGACACGTCCAGCGCCTCGACACCGACAACCTCCTCGTGACCAAACCCTCGTGTGGAGCGTACTCCGCCATCTACCGGAACCACGGCACGCTTCGACGCTCGAACACCGTTTCCGGCCGTCAGCGCGAGTACAACGTGCTGGTGTTCCGGCGCGAGGACCTCAGAGCGATCATCGACGACCTGGAGGCGTTCGGCACCGTCACGCTCGGCAAGCTCAAGCGGTTCAGGGCCGGCAGCGACTCGCTACTGACGGAGCGACAGCGCGAGGTGGCGACCGAGGCGCTCGCGCGTGGCTACTACGACTGGCCGCGGAAGATCACGAACGAAGGGCTCGCCGAGGAACTCGGTATCAGCCGCGCGACGCTACACGAACACCTGCGGAAGGCCGAGCGCACGCTCCTGTCGTCAGCGCTGACCGACGACCACGGCGAGACGACGAGCGGTCAGTCCGAGCCACCCAGGCCCTGACCGTCCACCCTCACCGTGGTGCCTCGACGGCCGACCGAGACGCCACTGCGTCCGAGCGGGACCCCGACCGGCGCCCGTCCGTCGGCCGCCGCCGGACCGCCCGCCGACGAGAGGCTCGACGGACCCACCGTTTCGGGTCGGTGTCCGTTCGGGTCGTGCCGAGCCGACGGAGAGACAAAGCTCTTAGTCGGTCGGTGGCGGCCCGTTACTCATGACGGACTCCGAGCGAGAGGCGTCGGACCGGCACGGCCGACACACCTCCGAGAACGACATTCCAGTCACCGGTGAGGTCGTCCCGGACCTCTTCTCCTCCGACCAGGTGTTCCAGCGAATCGTCGCGGACGCGGACCACGAGATCACGTCCGGGCTTCGCGAACTCTTCTTCGCCGCCGTCGCCGGCGGGTTCGCCATCACCATCACGTATCTGCTGTACGCGTCGATGTCTGCCGCGACCGACAGCCCCATCGCCGCCGTCCTGCTCTACCCCATCGGCTTCATCTACATCATCATCGGCGGCTACCAGCTCTACACCGAGAACACGCTCCCGCCGGTGGCGCTGACGCTCGAACGGCTGGCCAGCGTCCCCGCGCTCTTCCGACACTGGCTGGTCGTGCTCGCGGGCAACTTCGCCGGTGGAGCCGCCGGGGCCGTCGTGCTCGCCTACGGGGGGGTGTTCAGCCCCGAGGCGGCGACAGTCGCCGCCGACCTGGCCGAGAAGGGCATCCAGACGCCGGTGACAGCCCTCTTCTTCAAAGGTGCGTTCGCCGGCCTCATCGTCGCCGGCGTCGTCTGGATGAACTTCGCGGCTCGCGACACCGTCTCGCGGGTCCTCATCGTCTACCTCGCCTTCCTGGCCATCCCGCTCGGAAACCTCTTTCACGTCGTCGTCTCGTTCACCGAGTCCGTCTACCTGATGCTCGTCGGCGGCACGGGACTCGCCACGGCGCTGGTGGAGTTCGTGCTCCCCGTCCTGCTCGGCAACACCGTCGGCGGAGTCCTCCTGGTCACTGTCGTCAACTACTACCAGACCAGCGAGCGTCGTCTCGAAATCGAGCGCTTCGAGAACGTCCGCCGGCTCTCGACCAGAGAGTGGGTACTCGGCGGCCTCGCGGGGCGGTCGTACGTGCCGGTCGTCGACACCCTCGGGGAGTTCGTCCGCGACCCCGACTCCTACCGCATCCTGGTTCCGGTGGCGAACCCGCGAACCGAGGCCCCGCTCGTCGAGTTCGCCTGCACGCTCGCGAGCGCCCACGAGGACAGCACCGTCCACGCCGCGCACATCGTCCAGACCCCCTCCCGGCTCGCGGTGGAGTCCGACGGCCACCACGCCCGGATCACCCGCGAGTCCGCGCGTCTCATGGCGGACATCGAACGGCGCGTCGAGGGGTACGACGTCGAGTTCGAGACGTCGACCATCGTCTCCTCGCGCTCCTTCGAGGAGGTGTTCGACCGCGCGCGCCGCACCCGGCCCGACCTCGTGGTGATGAGCTGGGGTGACGACCGGCTGTGGCACGCCGCCCGCGCCGAACGGCCCCTCGACGAACTGACCAACCGCCTCCCCTGTGACTTCCTCGTCGTCAAGAACGGGCGGGTGGACGCCTCGCGCGTGCTGGTGCCGACGGCTGGCGGACCGTACTCGGACCTCAGCGCCGAGGTCGCCCGGACGCTCCAGACGACCGCCGACGCCGAGGTGTCGGTGCTCCACGTCGTCGAGTCCGGCGAGCGCGAGGCCGGCGAAGCGTTCCTCGCCGACTGGGCGACCGAACGTGGCCTAGAGGACGCGAGACGGCTCGTCGACGACTCCGGCGACATCGAAGCGGCAATCGAGCGTGCGGCCGCCGACCACACGCTCGTGCTCCTCGGGGCGACCGAGCGCGGACTGCTCTCGCGTCTGGTCACGGAGTCGTTGCATCTCGACGTCGTCAACGAGGTCGACGCCTCCGTGGTGCTGGTCGAACGTCCCTCCGAGCGGTCGCTCTCGGCACGGCTGTTCGGGCGCGGCCGCCGCGAGAAGCAACAGCGACCGTGACTCACCCGTAGTCGCTCCGCACGACGAACCGCCGTCCGGAACGTTCGGTCGCCCACTCGGTGCACCACTCGTGCGCTGTCTCGTCGGGGCCGCCCGCTGGCTCGCCCTCCGACTCACCCCACCCGTCGCCGGGGCGGGAACCACCCCGCGGTGCCCACCAGTCCGTGGCCGGCCCCCGGGGGGCTACCGGCGTCGTATCCCACAGCCGAGTTCGGAGAGCGTCTCGACCGCCCGGTCGGCGTCCGCCTCCTTGACCAGCACGTGGTCGGTCGAGTACGCCGAGAGCGCGAAGATGGAGACCTCCTCGTCGGCGAGCGCCGTCGCCACGACGGCGAGGAAGCCGACGAGTTCGAAGGGGAGGTCGGCGTCGAAGGTGAGAAGTACCCACCCGGGTTCGGCGCGGCGCGTCTCGACGTTCGCCAGTCGGTCCTCCCGGACGACGTGCGTCAGTTCGCGGCCGTCGTCGACGGTTGCGAACGCGTCGCCGATTCGCTGGTCGGTCGTGACGACGGCGTACCGGTCGGGTGCGACCTCGACGACGCTCTCTGCGAGCACTGCGTGGGGGTCCATGCGGCCCCTCTCCGGGGCCGACGCTAATAGTTATCCGCCTCGCCCGAGAGGTGGGGACGCCATGGACGTCTCTCTCGGCACGTACTTCGACGAGTTCACTCACCGCGACTGGCAGACCCGCGACCCCGAGAGCGTCTCCGAGCCGGTCCGCCTCGCGCTCATCGGCCTCGGTTGGTTCACGCGGGGGTGGGCGCTCCCCGGCATCCAGCGCTCGGCGTTCACCGAGGCGGCGGTTGCGACCGACGTCGACGCCGACGCGGTCGACGCCGTCGCGAGCGAACACGACCTCACCGGCGTCACCCCCGAGGCGTTCAGGAACGGGGACGTCGCCGACGAGTACGACGCGGTGTACGTCGCCACGCCGAACGCGACCCACCTGGAGTACGTCGAGGCCGCGGCCGAACAGGGAAAGGCGGTCCTCTGTGAGAAGCCGATGGAGGCGACGCTCGACCGGGCCGAACGGCTGGTCGACGTCTGCGAGGCAAGGGACGTCCCGCTCATGGTCGGCTACCGGATGCAGACGGACCCCGCGGTTCGCCGCGTGAAGGAACTCCTCGCGGAGGAGTTCGTCGGCGACGTCGTCCACGTCCACGCCTCGATGTCGCAGACGATGCTCGGCGAGTTGAGCGAGGCGACGGACCAGTGGCGACTCGACCCCGCACTCTCGGGCGGGTGTGCGCTCATGGACCTCGGCGTCTACCCGCTCAACACGACGCGGTTCCTCCTCGAGTCCGACCCCGAACGGGTGACCGGTCACACCCGCTCCGTCCACGAGGCGTTCGACGCTGTCGACGAACACGCCTCGTTCGACATGCGGTTCTCCGACGGCGTCCAGGCACACTGTACGGTGAGCCAGAACGCACAGCACGCGAGCCGGCTCGAACTGACCGGGACGGAGGGCCAGCTGATTCTCGACCCGGCCTTCTACGAACGAGAGGCCCGGGAACTCAGGGTCGTCCGCGACGGGGTGGAAGCCGACGTCGCGTTCGACCCGGTCCACCAGCTCGAAGAGGAGTTCGCCTACTTCGGACACCACCTGCTCACCGACACGCCGGTCTACCCCGACGGGGAGCACGCCCTGGTCGACATGCGCGTGCTGGACGCGGTGTACGAGTCGGCCGAGACGGGACGGCCGGTCGGCGTCGCGGAGTGACCGGTCTCGACTCCGCCGCCGCTACTGGCTGATACCGTACGTGTCGCCCGACCAGTCGCGTGCGGGCGTGTCGTACACGGGTCGGTCGCGGTCCCGCCCGTCGAGTCGCTCGCGGTCCGCCTCCTCCAGCGTCCAGTTCAACTCGGCGTTCTGCCGGACGTGTTCGGGCGAGGAGGACTTCGGCAACACGACCACGTCGGTGTCGAGCGCCCACCGGAGGACGACCTGTGCCGGCGACTTCCCGTACGACGCCGCGAGTTCCTGGACGACCTCGTCCTCGAATATCTCCGTTCGGGCCAGCGGCGCGGCCGCCTCGACGACCGTCTCCGACTCCCGGCAGTAGTCGACGAGGTCCGGGCGTTGCAGCCACGGGTGGAACTCGATCTGGTTCACGGCGATGGGGACGTCGCTGATGTGGTGAGCACAGCTCAGCTGGTAGGCGCTGAAGTTCGACACGCCCACGTTCCGGACGAGGCCGCGGTCGTGGAGCGTCGCCATCGCGTCCAGCGTCTCCCGGAGCGAGATGGCGGGGTTGGGCCAGTGGACGAGGTAGAGGTCGAGATACTCCGTGCCCAGTCGAGCGAGCGACGCCTCACACGACTCGACGAGCGAGTCGTAGTTGAGGTTCTTCGCGAGCACCTTCGAGGTGAGGAAGACGTCGTCGCGGTCGTACTCCGCCAGCACCTCACCGATGGCGGCCTCGTTCCGGTAGCCCTCGGCGGTGTCGACGTGGGTGTACCCGGCGTCGAGCGCGGCACGGACGCTCTCTTTGACCGTCTCGCCGTCGAGCTTCCACGTCCCCAGTCCGAGTGCGGGCAGTTCGTCACCGCTCGGGAGGGTGTGTGTGCGGACCGTCATGCGGATGTCCGTTACCGGCGACCCCGGGTTGAAGCTGTGGGTAGGAGCAGTTCACTCGGCTCCGTGCGTCGCCGAGTCGTCGTGAGCGACCGACGCGAGGCGGCACGTGTCGGTCGGCGCCTCGACTACTCGACGGCCTGACGACGTGGTCGGGTGTCTCTCGGGCTCTCGGACCGAAGCGGGCGAGAAAACAGTCGACACTGTGACCGCGACGCTGCGCGTGGGTCGGGTCGCTACTCCCCGTCGCCACCTTGGGGGAGCTGGTCGACCCGCTCGGGGTGCTCCGTCTCGACGTGGCGATGCACCCGGTGGACCTCCATCTCGGGTGCGGTCTTGACGTCCTCTTTCGCGACATCCGGTTCGAAGTCACAGAACGGACACTCGCGGGGTGGTTTCTCGGTCATTGTCGGATGTGTCCTAGCGAATCGACACTGAAAAACGTCGGCCCTGCACTCGAACCGGGACCACGAGGCGCTCCGTCTCTCACTCGAGCTGGTGGTAGTCGAGTTCGAAGCCCGCATCCAGCGCCACCTGGACCTCCTCGCTCGGTTCGTCGACGGCCCGGGTCGTGAGGTGCATCCCACCCACGCTGTCCCGGCTAACGACGACGTTGCGTCGCCACGCCTCGTCGTCGTCGGGATAGTCCGTCCGGGCGTGAGCGCCGCGCGACTCGGTTCGCAGTGTCGCCCCACGGAGCACCGCCTCGGCCACGTCGAGCGCGAACCCGAGGTTCATCGCGAACTCGAAGGAACGACTCGTCGGGTCGCCCACGTCGAGGTCGGACGCTCGACGCCGGATCGACGCGAGCGCGTCGAGGCCCGCCGCGAGCGTCTCCTCGTCGCGGAGGATACCAGCGTGTTTCCACAGCACCGCCCGCAGTTCGTCGAACAGCGCCGCCGGGTCGTGACGCCCCTCGGCGTCGACCAGTCGCTGGAGACTCCCGAAGTGGAGCGTAGCGCGGTCGTGGAGCACGTCCGACGCATGGTCGGCCGCCGGGTCACCCGCACGGACCCGGTCGGCGATGGCCTCGCCGGCGACCTGACCGAAGGCGATCGTCTCGGCCAGCGAGTTCCCGCCCAGTCGGTTCGCGCCGTGGACGCCGGCCATCGTCTCGCCGACCGCGTACAGCCCGCCGATGTCGGTCTCGCCGACCGCGTCGACGACGACACCGCCCATCCCGTAGTGCGCGGTCGGTGCCACCTCGACGGCCTCGGTAGCCATCTCCACGCCCAGGTCGGCGAAGCGCTCGTACATCCGCGGGAGGCGTTCTCGGATGAACGACCGGTCGCGGTGTGAGATGTCGAGAAAGACCCCGCCGGCGTCGGTCCCGCGACCCTCGCTGATCTCTCGGGCGATGGCCCGCGCGACGACGTCGCGCGCGTCGAGTTCCATCTGGTCCGGGGAGTACCGTTCCATGAACCGCTCGCCGTCGGCGTTGTACAGCCGGCCCCCTTCGCCGCGGACGGCCTCGGTCACCAGCCGGCCGTCCCACTCGTCGCCGTACCGGGCGCCGACCATCCCCGTGGGGTGGAACTGGACGAACTCCATGTCCATCAGGCGAGCGCCGGCCTGGTACGCCAGCGCCGGTCCGTCGCCGGTGTTCTCGTCGTCGCGAGAGGAGTGACGACGGTACAGACTGGTGTACCCCCCGGCGGCCAGCACGACCGTGTCGGCCTCGAACAGGAGGAACCCGCCGGTGTCCATGTCGTAGCCGGCAGCGCCGAGTATCCGCCCGTCCGCCTCGACCAATCGCGTGACGAACACGTTCTCACGGTACGGAATCTCCAGCGACTGGGCCCGGCCGACGAGCGTGTTCAGGAGCGATTCGCCGGTGTGGTCGCCCGCGAAAGCGGTCCGCCTGAACGACTGCGCGCCGAAGTAGCGCTGATCGATCTCGCCGTCGGGCGTCCGACTGTAGGGCATCCCCCACTCGTCGAGCTCCCGCAGAAGCGCCGGCATCCGCCTCGTAACCGTCTCTACCTTCTGGGGGTCGTTGACGTGGTGCCCCTCGTCGATGGTGTCGGCGGCGTGGACGGTCCAGTCGTCCTCCGGGTCGTGGGTCCCGAGAGCGCCGTTGATGCCCCCGCGTGCCCAGGTCGTGTGGGCGTCGCCGTGCTGTCGCTTGCCGACGACCAGCACGTCCGCGGGGTCGACCCCCTGCTCGACGAGCTCGATCGCCGTCCGTGCCCCTGCTGCGCCTGCACCGATCACCAGCACGCCGAGGTCGACCGTCTCGTACGGGACCGAATCCCGTCGCTCGGCGGCGGCTCTCTGGGGAGAACTCATCACTAGCAGTGGAGGACCGGACAGACTTAAACTCACTGTGCGCCCTCTCCGAGAGAACGTGATCCTCAGTGGCTTTAAAGCGAGTTTTCGATACTTCGAACCGTGTATAATAGGGCGCGAACCGATACGTGTCGGACCGGTCACGCCGGCGACTGCCGAGACCGTCCCGGGTCGGCCGGGTCCTCCTCGACGGTGCTATGGCCTTCTGTCGGCGCCGAGGCTACGACCGGGCGTCTCTCTGGACGGTCGACGAACGCGGCGCGGCCGTCTACCTGTGCCGCGACGCCGGGTTCCGAGCCACCGACGCGGTGGACCGCCACACCGACTGGGAGACGACGGTTCCGTGTCGGCTGTACGAACGAGACCACTGACGCCCGGCGTCCGACCGGGCGAACGTGGACTCAGTCCGACGTGGTGTCCGTCGCCTCGGTCGACGACGCGTTCGCTGTTTCGGTTGCCGTCACGGCCGACGTGGCGTTCGTCGTCTCCGCCGTACCGGCTTCCGCCGTGCCCGTCTGCCCTTGCTGGGACTGTTGCTGCTGGGCACGCCGCTTCGCCTCCTGGAACGTCGCCGCCGAGAGGAGGGCGTTGACGGGGTCGAACGACAGGGTGTCGAGCACCGTCGTCGCGGGCCCCTCGACGAGGAAGACCCCGAACTGCTCGACGCTGTCGACGACGGCCAGCGTCTCCGTCGATTCGGCGCGGTCCTGGAACGCCGTCACTTCCTCCGCGAGGAGTTCCCGCTGTGCCGTCTGGAACTGCTGCTGTGCCTCGGCCCGGGAGATGTTCCCGGCGCGGAGTTCCGCCGAAATCTCCTGCTGGCGCCGCTGGAGAGCCTGCTGGTCGGCTCGAATCGCGACGGTCGCCCGCCTGCTCGCGTCGTCGGTGGACGCACCACCGCTCTCGGACCCCGCTTCGGTCGTGGTCTGGGCCTGCGACGACGCGTCGTCCTGGAGGGCACTACAGCCAGCGAGCGAGAACGCGGTCCCGGTCCCGGCGAGTTCGAGGAACCGGCGGCGACCCGTATCGAATTCGAAATCCATCGCCTAGGCCCTGCGGACGACAGCGGAAAACGACACCGAAACGCCGCGTCCCACGTCACTCGGTACCGTGACCGATACGACTACGCCGGTGGTCACGTGACCGACGCCGCGGTCCCACCACCGCCGTCGCCGCCTCACCGCGGGCGTCTCTGTCACTCGTCGTGGCGGGGGACGAGTATTGCCGGTGACGACCGGGCGCGCAGACGAAGCAGTTTTGTGATGGTGTGGTGATACGTCGAGTGCGTATGCCCGACTCTGGTCCCCCCCAGCAGCACGAACAGTTCCGACGACGCGAGGAGGCGTCCCCGTGACACTCTACGCCCTCGACGACATCGAGGACGCCATCGACGCGACGAGAGCGTTCCTCTGGCCACTCGACCGCGGTCGGTGGCTCCGCCTCGCCGTCGTCGTCTTCTTCGCCGGCGGCGCCGGCGGCTTCAACCCCTTCCAGTTCACGGGGAGTGGAACTCCGACCACGCCCGACACCCCGACGACGCCGCCCTCGGGTGCGCCGAACCTCCCGTCGCTCGGCACCCCCGAGGTGGCCATCGTCGCGGCTATCGCCGCCCTGCTCCTCTTCGTCTTCCTCGGCTTCCTCCTCGTCGGGTCGGTCATGGAGTTCGTCTTCGTCCGGTCGCTCCGCGAGGAGGCCGTCACCGTCAGGCGCTACTGGCGCGACCACTGGCGGCAGGGGGTCCGCCTGTTCGGCTTCCGACTCGCCCTCACAGTCGCCACCGTCGGCCTCGTCGGTGGCGTCCTCGTCGCCGTGTTCGCCCCGGTGGTTCTGGCCGGGCGCGTCGCCGCCCTCGGCCTCCTCGTCGTCGCCATCCCGGTGTTGATACTGGTCGCACTCGTCAGCGGCCTCCTGAACGGCTTCACGACGATGTTCGTCGTCCCGGTGATGCTCCTCGAAGAGCGGGGCGTCGTCGCCTCGTGGCGGCGCTTCTGGCCCACGCTCCGGAGCGAGTGGAAGCAGTACCTCGCGTACCTGTTCATGTCGGTCGTGTTGAGCCTCGCGGGCGGCATCCTCACCGCGCTGGCGATGCTGGTCGCCGCGCTCGCCGTCGGCATCCCGCTGGCCCTCGTCGGACTCCTCGGCGGCGCGCTCCTGACGGTGGCGTCGGTCGCCGGCTGGGTCGTCGTCGGCGTCGCCGTCGTCCTGTTCGTCGCCGCGATGGTCGTGCTCACACTGCTCATCGCCGTCCCGGTCCAGACGTTCCTCCGCTACTACGGCCTCCTCGTCCTCGGGGACACGAACGACGCGTTCGACGTCGTCCCCGAACGGCGGCGGGCGATTCGAGAGCCGTCGGCGACCGAGGGCTGACCGTCGCGCCTCGCTCGCTCCCGTCCCCGCGAGGCCCCGGCGGAGGCCGGCGCTGGCGGCTTCGGTCGCATCTCTCGACCGCTGCGCTCCGAGTCACGCCCGGTTCGGCAACCGCCCGGGCGACGGCACGAACACTGATTGGCCTCCGCCGCCTCCGTAGACGCGAGCACCGCCATGTACGAACACATCCTCCTCCCGACGGACGGCAGCGAAGCCTCGCTCGCCGCGTTCGACCACGCGCTCGACCTCGCCGAGCGGTTCGGGGCAGCCATCGACGTCCTCTACGTGGTCGACACGGACGCGCTCCCCCTCGACGCGCACAGTCAGACGGTGTTCGAGGCCGCAGACCAGGCGGCCAGGCGGACGGTCGCCGACATCGTCGACCGGGCGGAGCAGCGTGAGTTCGAGCGCGTGACCGGCGAGGTCCGCGAGGGGTCGCCGACCGAGGTCATCCTCGACCGGGCCGACGACCCCGAGGTGGACCTCGTCGTCATGGGCACGCACGCGCGCACGGGCGTAGAACGATACCTCCTCGGGAGCGTCACCGAACGGGTAGTCAGGACCGCGTCGGTCCCCGTCCTCACCGTCCGGGGGACGAACGACGCGGGCTAGCGAGGCGCCGACGTGGGCTACGGAGACGGCGACGCCGACTCCCCGTCTTCCGACCGGCCCGGCCCGTCCCCCCGAACGTACCACCCGACGGCTGCGAGCGTCGCCCCGAGGACCCCCGCGACGATGTCACCGAGTTCCCCCCGTCGGCCGGGCACGCGTCGCTGGAGTCTCGCCGTGAGGAGACTGTGCGCCGTCGAGAGACACACCGCGAAGACCGCAGCCTCGCCACGGGAGCCTCGCCACCCGTCGAGCGCGTCGGCGAGGACCACCGCGTAGCCCGCGTGGCCGACCAGGTGGAGGAACTTGTCCGGGCCCACCGGCTCCCAGCCCGGACGTCGGTCGAACGGCGAGGGGACGAGCGACGCGGCGAGGAGCACGAGAGTGACCCCGACTGCACGCGACCAGTCGGCGTCGGTACGGCGACGGTTCATACCAGTCGTACTGCCCCGGGACTCTTTGCTATCGGGGTCGGTTCAGTCCGCCCGGGACCGCAGCACACGCTTTTGACACCGGCCTGCGACCGTCCTGTATGACAGACGTCGACATGGCGTACACCCGACTCGGACGCACCGGCCTCGAAGTCTCGCGGCTCTGTCTCGGCTGTATGAATTTCGGGTCCTCCCAGCCGTGGATGCTCGACGACCGCGAGCGGTCGATCGACCTCATCCGGGAGGCGCTCGACGCGGGCGTGAACTTCCTCGACACGGCGAACGCCTACTCGCGCGGGGAGTCCGAGGAAATCGTCGGTGAGGCCATCGAGGGGTACGACCGCGAGGAACTCGTCGTCGCGACGAAGGTGTACTTCCCGATGGGGGAGGGGCCGAACAAGTCCGGACTCTCCCGCAAGCACATCCTTGACCAGGTGGAGCGGTCGCTCGACCGCCTCGGGACCGACTACGTCGACCTCTATCAGATTCACCGCTGGGACCCCGACGTCGACATCGAGGAGACGCTCTCCGCACTCGACCACCTCGTCGACTCCGGAAGAGTCCGCTACCTCGGCGCGTCGACCATGTCGGCGTACCAGTTCACGAAGGCGCTGTACACCGCCGACGTCGAGGGGTACGAGCGGTTCGCCTGCATGCAACCGGAGTACAACGCGGTCGACCGCCACGAGGAGGCGAACCTGCTCCCCGTCTGTGCGGGCGAGGGCGTCGGCGTCATCCCGTGGTCGCCGCTCGCCGGTGGCTTCCTCACGGGGAAGTACGACCGCGGCGACGAGGTGCCCGAGGGGAGCCGTGCGGAGACGGACGACTACACGGAGAACCGCTTCACCGAGGAGAACTGGGCCGTCCTCGACGCCGTCCGCGAGGTGGCCGCGGACCTCGACGCCACGCCCGCGCAGGTTTCGCTCGCGTGGCTCCTCCACAGGGACGTCGTCGACGCACCCATCGTCGGCCCGCGCACCGGCGAACACCTCCGCGAGAACCTCCGTGCGGTGGAACTGGACCTCACGGACGAGCAGGTCGAGCGCATCGAGGCGCCCAAGACGCCGCGGTGGCCCGCGCCGGGGAAGGACTGAAGTCGCGTCGCTGGGCGGGCTGGCTCGTCGGAGTCAGGTAGGAGAGGTGAATCGGCAGGGTGATGCCGAGTGAGGACAGCGCGCGGGCGGAACGATGCATGGTCGTCGGTCGAAACGGAATCCGTCCCGAGGGCGCCCGTTCCCTGTCCCCGTGTGCCACGGGAGCGCAGGGGAACCTAAGCCTTCGCCCCCGAGTATCAGCACTGGTACCCCGCCGGCCGCATCATCGATCCTACTCGACGTCCTCGCCGCGCGCCTCTTTCAGCCGACGCTCGGCCTCGTCGCGGTCCTCGGGGTAGCCGATGTCCATCCGCCACCCCTCCAGTTTGATGGCGTCGATGGTCCGGCCCGACCGGATGAGCAGGTCGATGGCCTCGCTGATCTCGTACTCGCCGCGGTTCGACGGCTGGACGAGGTGACAGGCGTGGAAGATGGCGGGCGTGAACGTGTAGAAGCCCGTCATCACGAGGTTCGACGGCGGGTCGTCGGGTTTCTCGATCACCTCGACGATTTCGCCGTACTTGTTGGTGTCACAGACCCCGTAGCGGGAGGCGTCCTCCCACGGGACCTCCTCGACGAGGAACGCCGCGTCGGCGCGGTCCTCCTGCTGGCGACGGACGACGTCCTTGAGGTTCGCGTTGAAGATGTTGTCGCCGAGGATGAGCATGAAGTCGTCGTCGATGTAGTCCTCGACGGTGAGCAGCGCGTGCGCCAGCCCCTTCTGCTCGCGCTGGTGGGCGTACGTGATGGGAATCCCCTCGTACTCGTCGCCGTAGTGCTGGATGATCTTCTCCTTCATGTAGCCGACGACGACGACGAACTCCTCGGCGCCGAGGTCGATGAGTTTGTTCAGACAGTGAGTGAGGATGGGCTTCCCGTCGATTTCGACCATCCCCTTCGGTTTGTCGTCGGTGAGTGGTCGCAGACGAGTCCCCTTCCCCGCAGCGAGTACGACGGCTTTCATCGGCTACCGTATCCCACTCGCTCCCTATCAATCCCTTGCTTGGACGAGACGAGGAGCGAGTGACGCCCGCGCCCCCCGACGGCGACGGGTCCGGAGTCTCCCCGGTCACTCCCGACGACGCACTCCTCGGAGACGTCCCACCGACCGCCGGAGGGGAGAGTTTTTCACCGATCACCCGCACGGACTGACACGGTGGCACCCGACGACACACCGGACCACGTCGCGCCGCCCAGGCGCGACGACCTGTTCGCGCGCGCCGACGCGGACCTCGCGAGTGCGCTCTCCGACGTCGACGGCGTCGACCTCGCGGCGGAGCTGGTGAGTCTGACCGACGGCCTCACGCTCGACGCCGCGCTGGACCGGGTCACGGCCGACCCGGACCGCGTCCGGGCAGACATCGTCCGTGCGCGGACCGGCGTGCAGTGACCCCGAACCGGTTCGGGGCCGTCACCATCGGGGGTCGGAACGTCCTTGGGGGCGGGCGTGTGTGTTCGAACGACGTACGGACGCGTCACGGACTCACACGACCCGCGACACGTAGCCATGGCCCCGGAAACCATCTCTCGGTGGGCGCGGCGCTACGCCCTCGTCAGCGCCGCCGCGCTCTGTCTGTGGCAGGCCGGCGTCCTCGTCGGCGTGCCGCGCCGCACGGAGGTGACGCTGGCCGTCTACGGCTTCCTCTTCCCGATGGTGTTCGGCAAGGCGTACTCGCTGGTCCCGACCTACTTCGACCGGACGCTGGCGGTGCCGCGCGCGCCCGCAGTCGGGTTCCCGCTCGTCGTCGCCGGGGCGGGTGGTCTCGCCGTCGCGACGCTCCGTGAGACGCCCCCGTGGCTCGGTGCCGTCGGTGCACTCGCGTGGACCGTCGCCGTCGGAGTGTTCCTCGGGACGCTGGGCTGGACCGTCCGCTACAACCTCTCCGGGGGGGACACCGCGACCGGCGCACACAACGCCGCCCGTCGGCCGGTCGACCGGGTGGCGAACGCCACCGTCCCCGTCGCGTTCTCGTACCTCCTCGTCGGGACGTACGCGACGCTCGCGTCCCACACCGGTCTCCCGCCGCTCCTCGACGGCTACCCGCCGCGCGCGACGCATCTCCTGGCCGCCGGTGCCGTCGCTCTCCTGGTGTTCGCCCTCGGCTTCCGCCTCCTGCCGCGGTTCTTCAGCGCGCCGCTCCCCCGGCCGCTCGCCGTCGCGACGCTCTTGGCCGGATCGGCGGGGCCCGCACTCCTCGCCACCCGACTGAGCGGCGGTCTCTGGTTCCGCGTCGGTGCGCTCCTCGAAGCCGGTGCCGTGTGTGGCTTCGCACTCGCCGTCGCTCTCCTCTTCCGGCGCTCGACCCGGCGTCGCGTCGGCCTCTCGACAGTCCTCGTCGCCGCCGGGTTCGGCGTCCTCGGCGTCGCCTTCGGCCTCTGGTTCGCCTTCGGGTCGGTCTCGGCGACACTCGTCACCGCCCACCTCCGGGTGAACCTCCTCGGCTTCCTGGGGCTGACAGTCGTCGGCCTCGCCTACCAGTTCTACCCGCCCGCCGTGGGCAACCTCCCGGGCGCCTCCGACCGCACCGCCCGCGTCTCGGTGCTCGCGCTGGCGGGCGGCCTCCTCGCGCAGGCCGGTGGGGTGACGCTCTCGCTGTCCTCGCTGGCGACGCTCGGGCAGGCGCTGACGCTCGGCGGCGCGCTCTGTTACGCGTACCTGCTCGGCGCGGCGTTCCTCACGCGGTAGGACGGCCCCTCGTCCGCTCTCGTCCGTGTCGCGTCCGCTCCCGAGCAGGGCTCTGTCGGTGTGTCGACGGTGTCCCTCCACGTCCACGTCGTCGCTCTCTAACGAGTCACCGTTCGGGAACGCGGTCCAGACGAGAGTTCCGCCGGGACTGCGGCGACGTCGTCTCCGCGGCGGAGGCGTCGCCCCGGTCGTGTCGGCTCCACCCCGACCTTCCGGGACGGGTGTGCGCCGAACCGGCGGATGAAAACCGGTTTCCCTCCCCTCTCGAACAGTCGCCTGTGAACGCCCTCCGCCGCCTCGCGGCTCTCGTCGCCGGCCTCCTCGCCCGACTGGGCGTCATCGAGGAGTCGCGCCTCCGCGAGACGACCGACCTCGCGTGGCCGCGCGTCCTCACCGGGTTCGCCATCATGTCGAAGCGGACGGTCGACCTCGCCGTCGTCGGCCTCGCCATCGGTCCGACGGCCGTCGCGGGACTCACCGTCGCGAACGCCTATTGGACCGTCGGCAAGTTCGCCTTCATCGGTCTCGCCGGAGGCACCATCGCGCTCGTCTCACAGAACTACGGCGGCGGCGACTCCCCTCGCGCCGCCCGGGCCGTCGAGGCGAGTCTCCTCGTCGCCGGCGGCGCCGCCCTCCCGCTCGTCGCGCTCTTCGCGGCCGGTGCGCGTCCGCTCGTCGAACTCCTCGGCAACGACGCGCGGACACTCTCGTACGGCGCGACCTACCTCGCCATCGTCGCCCCCGGCCTCCTGTTCGAGGCGCTCAACCTCGTCGCGTCGCGGACGTACGCGGGCGTCGGCGACACCCTGACGCCGATGGCGCTGCGGGCGACCGGGGCCGTGCTCAACATCGTCCTCAGCGCGGGCCTCGTCCTCGGCCTGGGGTACGGCGTCGCCGGGGCCGCCGTCGGAACGACGCTCTCGACCGTCTTCGTCGCCGCTGCCTTCGCCTGGGGGATGACGGGGCGGGCGTACTGGTCGCGCGGCGACTCGGGCGGTGCCAGCCCCGTTCCCGTGCGGTTCGACGCGCTCCCCGACCGCGACCTGTTGAGACAACTCGTCACCATCTCGACGCCGCTCGTCGCGCGCCGTATCGCACAGGCCGCGGTCGTCTTCCCACTCTTGGCTATCGCGGCCGCGTTCGGACCGCTCGTCGTCGCCGCCCTCGGCGTCGCCCGGCAGGTCCGCGCGCTCCTCGACAGCTTCGGCTGGGGCTTCTCCATCGCTGCCTCGACGCTCGTCGGACAGTCGCTCGGCCGGGGGGAGGAGACCACCGCGGCGGCGTACGGCTGGGAGATCACGAAGCTCTCCGCGCTCGTCTACGTCTCGGTGGCACTCGTCGTCCTCGCCGTCGCCGAACCCATCGCCCGGGTGTTCGTCGACGGCGAGGGGCTGGTGACGACGACACGGTTCGTCCGTGTCGCCGCCGTGAGCGTCGTCGCACTCGGTGTCGACGGCTCCGTCACCGGCACGCTGCGGGGTGCCGGCGACACGCGCGTCCCGTTCGTCGCGACGCTCGCGGGGCTGTACCTCGTCGCCCTCCCTCTCGCGTGGGCCGGCACCGTGACCGCGTGGGGCGTCTTCGGCCTCATGGCCGCGCTCGTCGCCGAGACGCTCGTTCCGATGGTCGTGAACTACGGCCGGTTCCGCGCGGGCACCTGGAAGGCGGTGAGTCGCGGCTACCGGCCCGACCGTGGCGAGTCGGTGAGCCAGGACTGAGTCTCGGCCGGCTTAAGCGTCTCCGTCACCAACAGACGCCGTGTCCCTCTGGGGAGTCCACATCGGTGTCGCGGGTACCGTGACGGTGCTGGTCCTGTTCGTGCTCGCCCCCGGCTTCCGATACCGCGCCGTCGTCGTCGCGGCGAGCGCGCTCTGGGCGGTGCTGCCGGACTTCCACCACGTCCTCGGTGGGTTCCCGACCCTGCAGACCGGTTGGCGAGCGGTTCACGACTCCGCGTTCGCGAACCTCTTCTGGTTCCACCGGGTCATCGACCGCTCGGACCCCGGCGACGACCCGGTTCGTTCGCTGGCCATGTGGGGCCTGCTCCTCGTCGTCGTCGTCGGCACCGAACTCGTGATTCGCCGTCGGTGACGGCGGTGAGTGCGTCGGTGACGAACGCCGGCGGCCTCCCGGATACGCGGTGACCGGGGTGGGGTGTCGAAGCACGGTCACTGGGGTAGCGAGAAGATTCGAGGTCCGGGTCTCGATGTACGTGTCGTTCAGTGGCGGCCTGTGGTCCGACAGTCGTCTCGACGGCGGCGGTGTCAGTCGAGGAACTCTACCTTCTGGTTCTCCCACTCGCGTCGTTCGCGCAACAGTTCGAGCCCCTCGTCGGTAATCTCGTAGTAGTTCGTCCGTCTGTCGAGTTGGCCCTTCGAGACGAGCGAACGGTTCACGAGCGTGTCGAGGTTGGGGTAGAGTCGGCCGTGGTTGACCTCGCCGACGTCCTCCTCGAACAGCTCTTTGACGGCCTGTCCGGACGGCCGGTCGAGCGAGGCGATGACGTACAGCAGGTCGCGTTGGAATCCAGTGAGATCGAACATCCGCTACACGTTACACGTGGTCGACCGTCTTTGTTAACAATCTCACTATTAAGATAAGTGATAGTTTAAACACGGGTGAAGCTGCCGACGGCGGTGCGAACTGAGGCGTAGGAGTCGGGTCGAAACCCGGCTAAACGACTGGTTCAACCAAGGGTTGCGCAGCCGACGGCCGGCCGACCTACCAGCGTCTATACCTCTCACCGGCTGAAAAGGAGCCGGCCCATCACCCCCGAATAACACTGTCTTAACGAGGGCTGAATATCTCTCTGCCGTGAGGATCCGCCCCTCTCACCGGTGGAGACGCCGGCGTCTCCCGTCTCGGGGAACTGCTCTCGTGCGCGACGGGAACCGCCGTCGACGACGCGGAACGTGAGTGGTCGGCGACAGTCGACACTCGTGTTGTCGACCGGCTAAACGGCTCGGCGTCGACGCGACGGTTACTCACTGGGCGCTCCGCCCCGCTCGGGTCCGCGGGAGAACCGTCGACGACTGCCGACTCTGTGACTCGCGCTCGCGCAGCGTCCAGCCGCCGACCCCCCGCCCGGCGGAGCGTCTCCGAGACGGGTGTCGTTCCCCTCGGTGACTCAGACGGCCGTCTCGTCGCGGCCGTCGTTCCATCGCGTGGCGTCCGACGTCGAACGAGCGTCCGAACGTGGTGTGGCACGACGTGACGTGGCGCGTGTCGTGGCCGTCGCCGGATTACGCATAACCGACATTTAACTACAACGACGCCAGACCGATAGTCGACTGAATGAGCAACCGCGAAGCAGTTCTCAAACGCTGGGTGAACCAGCCGCCCGACTCGCCGATTATTCAGCATCTCCGCGACGCGGAGCGTGAAGCGACGCTCGACCGGCTGGGGACGCAGTCGTCCGTGCTGGACGTCGCGTCCGAGTCGAGTCTCACGGCGGCGCTGGACGCCGACGACGTGACGCGGGTCGACTTCTCCGACGAGGCGTCCGAGTACGCGACCGAACTCCTGGGCGACGACGTCGACGAGTACGCGGTGACGGACCCCGAGTTCCCGACGCTCCCGTTCGACGACGACCGCTTCGAGGGAGCCGTCTCCGTCGGTCCCCTCGACTGGAAGTTCCTCGACGTCGGCTCCCTGGTCGACGAACTCCACCGGGTCGTCGGAGACGACGGACTGCTGGTGTTCACCGTCCCGACGCCCCGGTCGCCGTACGCCAGCGACCACCGCAACCGGTCGTACGCGCCCACGGACGCGCTGGGTCTCGTCTCCCCCGACTGGTGGACCCGCGGGGCCGACCAGTTGTTCCAGTACCCGATGCCGGTCCACGGCCTCATCAACAGCCTGCCGGACTCGATGCAGGGACCGTTCGTCGACGTCGCGGACGAACTCTCGGCGACGCTCTCGGACCGGGACGCCTGGGACTGGGCGTCGTACCTCGTCGTCGGCGCGACGCCGCTCGACTACCGCTCGTACCTCGACGACGGGCTGGACTGCCTCTTCCGGCCGACGGCGGACCGTGGCTTCTGGGACCCCGACGAGGGAAAAGTCGTCCGCGCGTTCTGGTACGAACTCGACGACGGCACGCCCACGACGTGGACGCTCGACGACCGCGTCAAGTGGCGGTACGCCCCGTTCGCACTGATGGGGGCGATGCGGTGGCGGAC
>NZ_JBEPXO010000048.1:0-29304 GCF_041641895.1 Salinigranum sp.
CCTGAAAAAGAGGTGTCACCGAGGTCACTCGTAGAAGACGAGTTCGATAGACTCGGGGTGTACGCGACGAGGCAACGAGTCGTTCAGCCCGCGAGCACTAACAGACCAAGCCATACTCATCCACTGTGAAGTGTGTGAGACCGCACTGTGACTCGAGATTGAAACGAGTCCAGGCGCAAACTGGATTGCACGTACGACACGACACGAGATCAGACCGACACGGAAGATCGGTTCGTCTACCGACGTTGGACTCGTACAGCGGTTCGACTCCGCTGGTCGGCGTTAAGGCGGCCACAGCGGCGAGGCAACACCCGTACCCATCCCGAACACGGAAGTTAAGCTCGCCAGCGTGTCGGTAAGTACTGGGGTGCGCGAGCCCCTGGGAACACCGATTCGCCGCCTCCACTCATACTACCCCTCTCATTTCACCCACACGAGAGCGCCAGCGCTAGCGCTCTCGAGACACGCCCCCCGCACGTGAACTCGTGGGGGGGTTTCGTACTTCGAACGCGAACGGCGAGTGAGAGCGACGGCCACAGCCACGACTCCCATCCCCCGACCGCGACGGCCACCTCGTCGGGCCGTCGAGCGCGCGCGAGCAGCACCGGACCGGTCAGGCACCTGGATTCGCCGAACTGCCCGTCTCAGCCCCTCTCCGGGATGATTGAACCGGTTAAATCCGGGTAAAACGTGACTGAACCGGGCCGAATCGGGGGTGAGCGAGCCCCTTGTTTAAGATATCGTGACTGTTCGTCGAAGGTGAGATGCGCCGCAAACTCACAGCCATCCTCCTCGCGGTGGTGCTGGTGACGACCGCTCTGTCGCCAGTGGCCGTCAGCGCACAGGAGACCGAGACGGAGACGACCAGCCCCGACATCACGCTCACGCAGGACCCCGCGACGGGGAACGCCACGGTGACCGTCACCAACGGCAGTTCACCGGTCGAGGCGACGGCGGTGAACGTCACGTCGGGTGTGACCTACGCGGGTGAGGGAACGTACACGACCGACGCGACCGGCACGGTCGAACTCCCGAACCCCGACCAGCCAGTCGACGTCGAAGTCGACGTGACGGTCGACGGGACGACCACGACCGAGACGTTCGCGTTCGTGCCGGTCGAGGACTCCGTCGACGTGGCCCTCACACAGAACGACGACGGGACGGTCCACCTGGAAGCCATCCAGTACGGTGACGCGCTCGCGGGGGCCGAGGTGGACGTCACCGCGACTGTCGCCTACGCCGGCGAGGGAGCGTACACGACCGACGAGAACGGCACGGTCGGCCTGCCCGAGCCCGCTAACGCGACCGAACTCACCGCCGTGGTGACCGCAGGCGACGTTGAGGCCATCCAGACCGCAGCGGTCGAGCCGATCGCGGAGTTCGAGGTCGCGGTCGAGACGAACGACGACGGGACGGCCACGGTCACCGTGACGCGCGACGACGTGGCAGTGGACAACGCGACGGTCGCTGTCGAGTCGGACACGGCCTACGCGGGGAACGGGACGTACACGACCGACGAGAACGGGACTGTCGCGCTCCCGGAACCGGCGGAGACGGTGACCGTCACCGTCACCGTCACCGACGCTGACGACGAAACGACGACGTCCGCCGAACTGTCGCCGGTCGACACCGGACTCGCCGTCAGCGTCGTCCAGAACAGCGACGGGACGGCCACGGTGACCGTCACCGACGATGGGACGGCCGTCGAGAACGCGAGCGTCGACGTCACCTCGGACGTGGCGTACGACGGGAACGGGAGCTACGAGACGGACGCGACCGGCACGGTCGGTCTCCCGGCCCCCGACGAGAACCTCACGGTCACGGTGACCGCGGTCAACGGTAGCGAGGAGGTCACGACGACGGCCGACCTCGAACTCGTCGAGAACGGAGGGTACGCGAACTTCGGCCAGTGGATCTCCTCGTACGTCCAGCAGCTGAAGGACGAGGGGTACTTCGGCAAGGAGTTCGGCCAGAAGGTCTCCGAGTTCGCGACGGAGAACAACCCGGACGCGGACAACCGCCCCGACCACGCCGGGCCGCCCGAACGCGGTGAGGGCGACGCCGAGGCTGACGGTGAGGCCGACGACGAGGAACGTCGCGGCCCGCCGGAGCAGGCGAACGCCGACAAGGGTGCGGACGACGAGGACGACGAGACGGACGGTGAGACGACGGACGAAAGCAGCGAGGACGCGGACTGTGCGGCCGGTGCCGACGAGGAGTCGTGTGAGGGCGACGCCGACGGGGACGACGAGGACGACGCGCCCGGCAAGAGCGGGGACAAGGGTAACCGCGGTGGCAACGGGAACGGGAACGGTAACGGCCCGAAGCGGTAACGGCTCGAGACGACACCGGTCCAGAGACGACTCTTTTCGCTCGGAATCGACCAGTGCACGACTCCCGGAACCGACAGCTCACTCGTCCGAACCGAGCCGTCGTCAGCCCTCGCAGTTCGACAGTCCGACCGCCACCTCGGGTGAACCGTCGTCGAGATACGCGTGTCGGTACCACCGTTCGAGGCGGCGACGAATCGACGGGACGCGGGACGCCGTGGAGTCGACGCCGAGGGTGACGGTGAAACGGTCCTCGAAGGCAACCTGAGTCTCCGTCCCGTCGACGTGGTACCGCTCCGTGACGTCGACGCGGAACTCGTCGTCGGCACCGACGTCCGGGTCGACGTGGAACGTCTGTGACAGCCAGTTCGAGTCCCCCCCGAGTGTCGGGTCCTCTCGAACGGCCACGAAGACGTACGCGTCTCCTTCGATGCCGAAGAGGGTCGGCGTGGTCGTGCGCACGGTGCTCGTAGTCATCGCTGAACCGGAACCGTGTCTGCGCTCACTCCCCCTCCGGTTCCTGGCCGAACGGCTCGGTGGCTCCTCTCTCTGTCTCTCCCCCCTTCGTCCGCTCCAGTCGTGTCCCCCCTCTCTCCATCCGTTTCAGTCGTATCCTCCCCCTCTTCGTCGAAATTGTCCCCCCAGTGTCGGCGACACCACGTCTCGAGCACGGATTCGAGGGCGCCGACCCTGGGAGGTGACCCGAGGTTCGGGGCCGCAACCGTGACCGCGCTGGCGTCGCGACGTGGTGGGCCCGGGGACGCCGCGGGGTCGACCCGCCGGTCGACGTGGAGGACGAGCTCGTCGGACGGGCCGTCGCTCGGGTCGACGCGGACAGAGAACCGCAGCAAGTCAGCTCCCGGGCGCGTCTCGACCACCGTAGTGAAGACGTACTCGTCGTCGACACGTGTCGCCTCGGACGTCGACGGGAAGGGTCCCCCCTCGTGTGAACGCGGGCTGAACGTCGGCGTTCGGGTCATGGGTTGAAGGAGGTCGGTCAGCCGGTCCGGAGACCCGTGTGGAAACAGGAGCTCATGGGCGCGGCAGGGAGGCGCGTTGGTCGGTGCGGGCCCGACCGGTCCGACGCGACCTCTACTCTCGACGACGGGCAGGAGTCAAAAGGAGTTTCTGACCGATCTCTCCAAAAGGTGTCGCGGAGCCATCGGTTCCGTCGTCGGGTGTCGTCACGTTCGGGAGAACCACGTCGACTGTCACTCGCTCCGTGTGGTGAGGACGGCTTCGGGGAGACCCGCACGGGCCGCGACCCGTTCGGGTGGCACGTCGAACCAGCGGAGGGCGAGTCGGGCACCGCGCCTGACGGCGGGACGCGTCGTGTCACCGGTCGGTTCCCAGGGGTCGAGGGCCGGAGCGTTCGTCGGCGGTCCCGGCGGGAGCGGAGACGCGGGCCCGTCGCTCGACTCGTCGAGGTACGGAACGAGAGCCAACGACGCCATCGCGGCCGGGAGCACCCCCTTCGCGTCGTCGAAGTGGGTGTCGGGGGCGGACTCACCGTCGTGGTCCGGGCCGTCGCTTCCCGCAGCGGCCGTCCCACCCGTGTCGCGAGAGACGCTGGCCCCGCCGTACCGGTCGAGGCTCCCGGCGAGCGCGAAGTACCGTCGGGCGTCGACGTCGTCGACGAGTGCTCGTTCGAGGGCGCGCCGCTGGACGCGACGCACCCACCGCCGCTCACCGCTCGTCGGCACCGTCCGTCCCCTCCCGCGCCTTCGGTGCCGACAACGAGTGGTCGACGACGGTGCCCCCGGGGCGGAGGCTGACCGTCCCGAGTGTGACCGTCTCGCCCGTGTCGGCCGACGACGCGATGGCGCGGAGCGTCGCCTCCTGGTCGAGGTGGTCCCAGACGACGCGCTCGACGAGGCGCTGGAACGCCTCGGGGTCGGTCCACCCGGAGTCGATTGCCGAGGGAACGTGGACGACGAACTGGAGTTCCTCCTCCGTGACGTGGATGCCGACGCCGAACGTATCGGCGTCGGGTCGGGCGTCCGTTCCGTCCGTACCCCCGCAGTCTTCGGCTTCGGGGGTCGGGTCGGCGTCGCTCATGTCACACGTTCCGGGCCCGCAGGGCAAATACTCCGCGGTACGCCGCCCTCGCCCGCGAGCAGTCGATTCCCGTCCTTCGTCACCGGTGTGACAGGGGACGACGTGCCAACGGCGGTCGGGATAGCGGCGCTTTTGACCGGCGAGGAGCGACCCGAACCGATGAGCTATCGCATCGGCCTCGTCGGCAAGCCCTCGGTGGGCAAGTCGACGTTCTTCAACGCCGCGACGATGAACGACGTCCCCGAGGGGGCGTACCCGTTCACGACCATCGACCCGTCCGTCGGCGAGGCGTACGTCCGCGTCCCCTGTGCGGCCCCGGAGTTCGACGAGACGTGTACGCCCTCGGTCGGGTTCTGCGACGACGGGACCCGGTTCGTCCCGGTGAAACTCGTCGACGTAGCGGGTCTCATCCCGGGCGCACACGAGGGGAAGGGTCTCGGCAACCAGTTCCTCACCGACCTCAACGAGGCGGACGTCCTCGTCCACGTCGTCGACTTCTCCGGGCAGACAGACATCGAGGGTGAACCGACCGAGGGGCACGACCCGCGCGAGGACATCGACTTCCTGGAGGAGGAACTCGACCAGTGGTACCTCGACGTCCTGGAGAAGGGCCTCGAGCGCTACCGCTCGGGCTACCACGGCGCCGAGGGAGACGTCGAAGCTGACCTCGCGACGCAGATGGACGCCTTCCGAACCTCCGAGGAGGAGATCAAACAGGTCGTCCTCGGACTCGGCCTCGACCTGGACCCCGACACGTGGACGGAGGCGGACAAACTCGAGATCGCCCGCGAACTCCGCACCAGGACGAAGCCCATGGTCGTCGTCGCGAACAAGATGGACACGCCCGCAGCACAGGAGAACTACGCCGACGTCACGTCCGACCCCGACTACGACCACCTCACCGTCGTCCCCGCCTCAGCGCACGCCGAGAAGGCGCTGAAGGGGGGCGCGGAGGCGGGCGTCGTCGACTACGGGGCCGGCGACGACTCCTTCTCGGTCGCCGGCGACGTCTCCGCGGAGCAACGCGCGGGTCTCGAGCAGATTCGTGAGTTCGTCACCGAGTACGGCGGGACCGGGGTCCAGCGGGCGCTCGAAACCGCACTGTTCGACGTGTTCGGTGCGCTCGCGGTCTTCCCGGGCAGCGCCAACGGCCGGACCGACACCCAGGGTGTCTTCCGCGACTGCTTCGTCCTCCCGGAGGGAGCGACCACGGAGGACTTCGCGTACCACATCCACTCCGACATCGGCGACGGCCTCCTCCACGGCATCGACTGTCGGTCGGGGCGACAGATCGGCGGCGACCACGAACTCGACCACCGCGACGTGGTCGAACTCGTCACCACGGGGTGAGCCCAGTTCCCACTCCGCTGGAACCTGCTGTCGGTTATTTGAATAGTCGGGCGGGTGATGGGGGTGTGAGAGGCGATGTACGACGCTGTGCTCGTTCCGACGGACGGTAGCCCGGGTTCCGAACGCGCAGTCCGACACGCGGTGGACTTCGCCGAGACGTACGACGCGACGCTCCACGCTTTGTTCGTCGTCGACGACGGGGGTGACGCAGAGGACGACGCGGACGACGAACTCACCGAACGGGGTAAGCAGGCCATCGACCTCGTGCGCGAACAGACCGCGGACACGACGGTTCCGCTGGTCGCCGAACTCCGCCGCGGCGACCCCGCGTCGGAGATTCTCCGCTACGTCGAGACGACCGGGGTCGACCTGGTAGTGATGGGGACGCACGGCCGGACCGGCATCGAGCGACACCTGCTCGGGAGCGTCGCGGAGCAGGTGGTCCGCGCCGCGTCGGTCCCGGTCGTCACCCTCAACCTCCGGGGCGCGTCGGACCGGGTCACCTCGGAAGAGGAGGCCCGCGCCGTCGCCCGCGAGGCCGTCTTCGACGCGTACTCCGCCGGGTCGGACGACGTCGACCTCGACCCGGGGGCGTACCGCGAGCCACACGCGTGGGTGTTCGAGGGGAGTGTCGGCGACCGCCACGTCACCGTCTACGTCGACCGTGCGACGGGCGACCCACACGTCGTGGCGGCGCCGGACGAGTCGTGATGCGGCGGTCGTGACTCTCCGGAGGTCGCTGTTCCGGTAGGCAGAGACGCGCCACGGGCGTACTGCGACAGTTCGACTACGCGTCGGTGTCGGTCCCCGCGTCCGTTCCCGTTCTCGTTCCCGTTCCCGAACCCGTCTCCGGGTCGTCGGTGACCCCCTGGACCCCCGCGAGCAGATTCGACAGTGCTTGCGTCGCGCTCTGGGACTTCACCGCGTGGCGGTCGCCGTCGAAGACGTATCGGTCCGCGCGGGCGAACGACTCGTCGCTCCCCCACGGCGCGGCGTACGCGACACCGACGAAGACGAGGCCGACCGGTTTCTCGCTCGTCCCGCCCGTCGGTCCCGCGATGCCCGTCGTCGAGACGCCCCAGGTCGTCCCGGCGGTGTCTCGCACCCCCTGTGCCATCTCGCGGGCGACGGCTTCCGACACCGCGCCGTATGCGTCGAGCGACTCGCGTGAGACGGCGAGAGCGTCGAGTTTCGCAACGTTCGAGTAGGTGACGACTCCGCGGTCGAAGTAGTCACTGGACCCCGGAACGTCCGTCAGTCGTGAGCAGACCAGTCCCCCCGTCAGCGACTCGGCAACGGCCACCGTGTGGTCCCGTTCGCGGAGCGCCTCCCCGACGCGGGCTTCGACCGCGTCGTCTCGCTCGCTCGTCTCGGTCATACAGGGGGGCGGACCCGCGGAGACATCAACCCTCGCGTCCCGTCCCCGTCTCCTCAGTCGATGTGGATGGCGGGCTTGTCGGGCCGCGCCTTCCGCGCGAGAGCGTCGTCGGGGTCGTCGGTCGCCTGCCGCACCACGACCTCGGCCCCGAACTCCTCCTCGAAGAGCCAGGCGGCCTGCTCGAAGAGCGCCTGTTCCGTCTCGGGGGCGAGTGCGGGTTCCAGCCCCGGTTTCTCGTCGGCGACATCGGCGGCGAAGTCGGCGGCGGCCTCCCCGCGGTCACGGACCGTCTCGTCGGCCATGATCTGTCCGACGACCGCCGCGTCGGGGTCGGCCTCCCGGGCAATCTGGTACGCGCGGTACTTCCACTCCTGTGCGACCACGAGTTCGATTCGCTCGGGCGCGTCGATGCCGACGACGTCGGTGATACCGCGGACGTCTTCGAGCGTCCGCCGGATGAGTTCCCGTTCGATGCGGTAGTCGGGGACCGCCTGGAGCGGCTCCGGCCAGCGCGCCTCCGCGACCAGTCCCTCCTCGCCGAGCATGCTCCACAGTTCCTCCGCGAGGAACGGCGTGATGGGGGCGACGAACCGGGCGAGCGCCCGGAGGCCGCGCTCGTAGGGGTACTTGTACGGCGTCTCGTACGCCTGGTACCGCCGGAGCAGACGGACGAGGCCGTGGACCTCGCTCACCACCCGATGGAACCGGAACCGGTCGTAGTCCGCGGTGACGGCGGCGATGGTCCGGTCGAGTTCGCGTTCGAGGTAGGTGTCGTGCGGCGCGTGTTCGTCGCGGGCGGCCACCTCGTCGCTCTCGGCGTACGAGCGGACGAGGCCGTACACTTGTTGCTGGAGGTCGTACGAGGTGGAGACTTTTTTCGCGGTCCACTCGAAGTCCTGTCGCGGGTGTGCGGCCGAGAGGACGAACAGCCGCGTCGTCTCCGCACCGTACTCGTGGGGGGCGATGGCGTTGCCCTTCGACTTCGACATCTTCTGGCCGTCGTACAGCACCGTCCCCTGGTTGACGAGGCGATCGATGGGTTCGCGGACGTCGAGGAGGCCGAGGTCACACAGCGCCCGCGTGAAGAAGCGCACGTACAGCAGGTGGAGGATGGCGTGTTCGTCGCCGCCGACGTAGACGTCGATGGGCAGGAGGTCGTTCGCCCGGTCGGTGTCGAACGGGGCCGTCTCGAGGTCGGGCGAGAGGAAGCGGAGGAAGTACCACGCACTGTCGACGAACGTGTCCATCGTGTCCGTCTCCCGCCGCGCGTCCGCGCCGCAGTCGGGACAGGTCGTCTCGACGAACTCCTCGCTGGCGTCGAGCGGGTTGCCCGTCGTCTTGACGAACGCCGGGAGTTCGACGGGGAGGTCCTCGTCGGGCACGAGGACGTGCCCGCAGTCGTCGCAGTGGACGACCGGGATGGGCGTCCCCCAGTAGCGCTGTCGGGAGATGAGCCAGTCGCGCAGGCGGTAGGTCACGTGCGACTCGACGCCCGCCGCGTCGAGGAGTCGTTCCCGGGCGGCCGTGCTCGCGAGGCCGTCGTACTCGCCGCTCGCGGTGAGCATCCCGTCCTCGGTGAACGGTTCGTCCGGCAGATTCGTCCCCGACCCGTCGACCGGTTCGACGACCTGCTCTACGGGCAGGTCGTGCGCCGCCGCGAAGGCGTGGTCGCGTTCGTTGTGCGCCGGGACGCCCATCACCGCGCCCGTCCCGACGTCGTCGAGGACGTACGCGGCGACGTAGACGGGGAGGGAGTCGCCGGTGAGCGGGTGGGTCGCCCGGAGGCCGGTGTCGACGCCCGAGGTGCCGTCGCCCTCACCTCCGCGGACCATGTCGACGTACTGGGCGAGGGTCTCGTCCTCGGCGACGAGTTCGCGCGTGAGTTCGTGCCCCGGTGAGAGCGCGACGAACGTGCCGCCGTACACCGTGTCCAGTCGCGTGGTGAACACGTCGACCGTGGTGTCGCGGGCGGGCACGTCGAACGTCACCGTCGCACCCTCGCGGCGGCCGATCCAGTTCCGCTGTCGCTCGCGGACGCCGTCGGACCACCCAGTCAGGTCGTCCAGTCCGTCGTGGAGTTCGTCGGCGTACTCGGTGATGCGGAAGAACCACTGGTCGAGGTCACGCTGGCTCACCGGCGTCTCACAGCGCCAGCAGACGTCGACGGTCCCGGCGTCTCCCCGGTCGGCTTCCGTGCTGGTGTCGGTGTCAGTGTGAGCGTCGGTGTCGGCGTGGACCGCCTTCGAGTCCACCTGCGCGTCGGCGAGCACCGTCTCGCAGTCCGGACACCAGTTGACCGTCGCAGCCTTGTAGTCGACGAGGCCCTCGTCGTAGAAGCGTTTGAACAGCCACTGGTTCCACCGGTAGTAGCCGGGGTCACAGGTCGTCACCTCCCGCGACCAGTCGTAGCCGAAGCCCATCGTCTCCATCTCCTCGCGCATCTGTCTGATGCACGTCTCGGTCCACGACCGGGGGTCGGTGTTGCGGTCGTAGGCGGCGTTCTCCGCGGGGAGCCCGAAGGCGTCCCACCCCATCGGGTGGAGGACCTCGTCGCCCTGCATCCGCCGGTAGCGCGCGTACGCGTCCGTGATGGTGTAGTTGCGAACGTGCCCCATGTGGAGTTCGCCGGAGGTGTACGGGAACATCCCGAGGACGTACGTCGGGTCCGCCGCGTCGTCGGCCCGGTAGACTCCCTCCCGCTCCCAGACAGACTGCCAGTACTCCTGCACCCGCCCGTGGCTGTAACCCTGAGACATGGTAGAACGACCTTGGAAACCGTGTGCGGCCGAGGGATATGATTGTTCGGGCGGATCGCGCGGGCGACCCCCTCGCCGCGTCCGCGCACCCAGGGGGGCCAGCGAGCGTCAAGCCGGCCGCGTGGCTTATCGCGTGGATAATCAAGGATATTCGGCGGTTCCTCGGGCGTGTATGGACATCCACGACGCGTCCGCACGCTGTGACGCCGTTCTCGACACCGTCCTGGATGCGGTGGTCGGGGACAGAGCGACGATGGAGACGGTGCTGAGTGCGTTCCTTTCGCGGGGAAACGTCCTGCTCGAGGACGTCCCCGGGACCGGCAAGACGCTCACGGCGCGGAGTTTCGCCACCGCGCTCGGCCTCTCGTTCAGTCGCATCCAGTTCACGCCCGACCTCCTCCCGGCGGACATCACGGGGTCGTACGTGTTCGACGAGCGGACGGGCGAGTTCGACTTCGCGCCCGGTCCCGTCTTCTCGAACCTCGTCCTGGCGGACGAAATCAACCGGGCGTCGCCGAAGACGCAGGCGGCGCTTCTGGAGGCGATGGAGGAGGGGCAGGTCACGGTCGAGGGTACCACCCACAGACTCCCCGACCCGTTCTTCGTCATCGCCACACAGAACCCGGTCGACGAGGGCCAGGGAACGTTCCCGCTCCCGGAAGCCCAGAAGGACCGGTTCCTGGTGAAGTCCAGCCTGGGCTACCCGTCGGCCGACGGCGAGCGAGAGTTGCTCGACCGCCGCGCCGACCGGCGTGGTCGGCACCCGGCCGCGGAGAACCAGCTCGCGGGCGACGCGGTCCAGCGTATCCAGCGCGTCGTCGAGGACGTGCGCGTCTCCCCCGACGTCCGCGACTACGTCGTCAGCCTCGCCCGGGGGACGAGGGCGGACGACCGCGTCCAGCACGGGGTGTCGCCGCGGGGGACACAGCGACTCTTCGAGAACGCGCGCGCCCACGCCGTCCTCGACGGCCGGCCGTACGTTACCCCGGACGACGTGAAGACGGCCGTCCACCCGGTGTTCGACCACCGCGTCGTGGTGACGGCGAACGCGCGTGTCGACGAGGTCACCGGCGCCGACGTCGTCTCGGACGTGCTCGACGGGACGCCCGTGCCAACTGTCGACGGCACTGCCCGTCGCGTCGCCGGGCGATGACCGCAGCGGCGGCAGTCGGTCCAGAGGCGACAGTCGAGACGAGCGGTTGGTAGCCATCGGTCGACGCCGGTCGACCCCACGCCGCCGACGAGTGAGCGCTCGGTGTGACGCCGACGACGCCCGTCAGTCGTGAAGCGCCAGTGCCAGTCCCACGAGCGCGATCAGGAGTAACAGCAGTCCCGACAGCGACAGCCCCCCGCCACCGAGCGAGGACGCCACCCCCACGGCGACGACGGCGACGACCGCCACGGCGAGGGTCGCGGCGCCGTGACTCAGTTCGACCGGGGTCGTCGCGGCGTCCCGGCCCAACTGTTCGCCCAGGCCGACCGCGTGCTCCCCGAGGTCGTAGCTGACGACGACGAGCGTCCCGCTCACGACGAGCGGGTAGAACGACGTCGTGTGGAGGACGGCCGCGCCGAGGACCGACAGGAGGAGGAGCGCGGTGCCGACCTTGAGGAGTCGCCGGGAGCCGTTCTCTCGCAGGGGGACGACACTGCCGGCGACACACAGCACGCCGGCCGCGGTGACGGCCACCCGGGCAATTGTCTCGGGCCGGGAGACCGCGGCGACGCCGTAGCCGACCGCGGCGAGCGCGACACCGCCGGCGAGCACGAAGATGGCGCCGGCGAGCACCGTGTGACCGCGGTCCCGGAGTGCGTCGCCGACGGCGAGGAGGAGGAGGCCGAGTCCGACGCCGACAGCTGTCGGTGTCGCGTCAGCGGGTAAGAGCAAGAACGCGGACAAGAGCGCGGCTGTGACGGCCACTAGGCCGCTCAGCCTGGTCGGGCGACGGGTGACCGTGACGTGACTCCGAATCGCCGTCATCCGCGTCTTCCCCCCGCGGCCGCGAGGGTCGGCCCGAGCAGGTCGGCCGGCCCCCAGTCGACGACGTCGACGCCCACCTGACGGAGGCGGTGGAGCCGGTTCCGCCGCTCCACGCCCGCGAGTCGCTCGCCGACGGAACCGTCGGCGGTGGCGTCCGGGCTCAGCACGGTCACCGGGTGGCCGTGCGACTCGAGCGTCGTCGCCGCCCGCACGACCGCCTCGGCGCAGAGCGGCGAGAGCAACACGACCTGTGTCGCGTCGGGCAGGAGTGTGCGGAGGCGGTCGACCTGGTCGTCGACCGACTCCTCGGTCGAGCCGTTCGGGGGAGTCGTCGCCGAGAAGGCGGGGTGTGTCGCGAACAGTTCGTTCACCCGCGTCAGGTGGTCGGGACCGGCGCCCGGCGGGAGCCACGCGACGGCTCGACCGAACGCGGCGACGCCGACCCGGTTCCGACGGCTCGACAGCGTCCTGAACAGCTGTCGAGCCGCTGTGACGCTCCTGACGACGGCGTGTGGGTCGTCGGCGTCGTCGCCGGCGGCCCGGTAGGCCGACGCCGTGGCGTCGACGACGAGTACGACCGAGGTGGCCTGCTCCTCGCGGTACTCGACGGTCGTGAGGTCGCCGTCACGGGCGTAGCGGTTCCAGTCGATGCGGCTGGTGGGGTCGCCGCGGCGGTAGTCGCGGGTCCGGTGGAACTCCACCCCTGCCCCACCCTGCTCGGAGACGACGTGACCGGCCTCCCGGACCGTGAGGTCGCGTGCGGGGTCGGTCGTCTCGTTGAGGGCGCAGTCGACGGTGGTCTCGGTGCCGACTGCGGTTTCGACCTCCCAGGCGCCGCTCGCGTCCCTGACGACCACCGTCGCCGGGTCGAAGTCGTGGGTCCCGTCGGTGGCTTCGACGGTGTACTCGACCGTCGCCTCGCTCCCCGGACGGAGGAACGCGGCCCCACGGGGCGTGCCGTCGACCACCGACAGCGCCGCGGGCACACCGTCGACGACCCGACAGTCGAACAGCGTCGACCCGCCGTCGTTGCGGACGGTGACCGTCACCTCGACGGGGTCTCCCGGTGCCGGGGTGTCGTCGTCCAGTCGCCGGTCGATGGTGAGTACCCCCGCGGGGTCGGGCGGCGCCGTGAGCCGCGGGTACGCCGCGAAGACGAGAGCCGGGACTGCGAGCAGCACGAGGACGGACTCGTCGGCGACGAGGCCGACGGCGGCCGCGACGAGGCCGACGGCGACCACGCCCCGCCATCGGTTCGTCCGCCGTGGTGTCGGGTCGTCGCCGTCGGTGACGGTGGCCGTACTCACGTCGACCCCTCCCGCTCGGTGGCGAGCACCGCCCTGGCGACGCGACGCGTCGCGTAGTCGTAGGGGTGCGTCGCGTGGCGGAGCGACCCGGCCAGTGCGCGCGGCGAGAGCGTCGTCCCGTCGGCGAGGAACGTCGCCGCCACGGGGTCGGAGCACCACTCACCCTGCTCGACGCGGGTCAGCGCGGTCCGATGACTACACCCTCGCGAACGGGCCACGGCCCCCGCCGCGGTCCGCCGCAGTCGCTCACGGAGGCGGGCCCTGCGCTCCGCCCCGACGACGGGGAGTGCGAGCGCGAGGGAGGTCCGCGTCTCGTCGAGTTCCCGGCCCGCTGGCGCTGCCGTCGCCGGCCACTCCGGGTCCGGTGTCTCGGTCTGGTCGAGGTTCGCGGCGCGGCCCGAGAGAACCACCGGGACCGACAGGAGGAGGGCGGCGCCCCCCACCGAGGCAACGACGAGGTAGTCGCTCCCGACCGAGTCGACGAGCGACTCGACCGGCAGGGCGGCGTCGGTAGCGAGCGCTACACAGAGCGCGGCGACGCCGGCGACCCCCGCGAGCAGTCGTCGGGTCTTCACAGCCGACCCTCCCGCACCCCTCGGTCAGGGCTCGTCGACCTCGTCGTGGTGCTGGCCACGGCCTGGTCGAGCCACCGTCGCGCTCGCCGTGAGCGCTCTTCGGTGACAGGGGCGGCACCGTACCGCGTCCGCTCGAAGAGGTCCGTCAACGGTCGGACGGCGTTCGGGTCAGCCCCACGCTCGACCGCGGCCTGAGCGCGTTCTGCCGGCGTGAGGTGGTGTGCGTCCGCGAGGTCGAACCGCGCCATCAGTTCGAACCACGCCCGGCTCACCTCGTTCGACGGTTCCGTCGGTCCGACTCCGACGTCGGAGTCGGCGACCCGGACCGTGCCGTCGTCCGGGTCGTCCGGCCACAGTCGCCTGAGCAGGACGACCCCACCGACGATGAGACCGGCGAGCAGCAACACCACGGCGAACACCCGGAGGAGTTCGAACAGCACGTCGAGGAGGCTCCGTTCCGACACGGAGACGCCGCCGGAGTCTTCCCCACGGTTCGACGCCGACCCCGTCGCTCTCGCGTCGCTCCCGCCGGCAGCACCGTCCGTGCCGCCGCCACCAGCACTGCCCGACTGGGCGGCGTCGCCGGACGCTTCCTCGGATTCGCCGCTCGAAGCCATCGACTCGTCGGTCTCACCCTCGCCGTCGGTCGTTCCCGACGCAGTCGGCTCCCCGTCGGCCTCCGTCGGTTGCCAGCGCTCCTTCAGTCGCTCCGCCTCCTCGGACCCGACGGGGAGTTCCTCCCAGTCGGGGTCGACTGTGTCGCCCGGGTCGCTCGACACGGCGTCGTCGAGGGATGCCGCCGCCGACCCGACCGCGAACAGGCAACACGCCAGGACGCAGAGCGTCAGCAGTCGGTTCCAGTGTGTGTGCATGTCGTCCTCGGCCGTGCCTCTCGCCCGGACGGTGTTTATTATCTCCCAGACAACTCCGACGGCGAGCAGACCCGTGGTCCGTGTGGGTTCGGTCCGGTCACCGTTCCGCCGGTCACTCGACGGTCCGGTTCCGGGGCGCCGAGTGGCTCCGGACGCCCCGGTCCCCGGCGGGTCACCCCTCGGCGGTTCACTGTTTCGACCGTTTCACGCCCGAAACGGTCCGGTTACGACTCCGTTAAGCCGCTGCAACAGTCCGAACGGGCGTATCCGGTTATTATGACGGCGCTGGACGGTCACGGTAGATGTCAGTCGACGCGACCGATACGACGCCGGACGGGTCGGCCACGGCCAGGCCACACGAGAAACCGACGGGGACCGACGCCGAGGAGTTCGGCCCCGACGAGGTGTTCCACCTGCTCCAGAACCAGCGCCGGAGAGACGTGCTCCGCGTGCTCAGAGACGTCGACGAAACCGTCGAGATGTCGGACGTCGCCGAACAGGTGGCCGCCTGGGAACACGACACGACCGTCGAGGCGCTCACCTCCAGCCAGCGCCAGCGTGTCTACATCTCCCTCTACCAGCGACACCTGCCGAAGCTCGACGACGCCGGCGTCATCGACTACGAACAGAGCCGCGGACGCGTGACGCCCCGGCCGCGAGCGGACTCGGTCGGTCGCTACCTCGAGCCCAGACGGGGCGACGCGGCCGCAGACACGACCGACGGCCACAGTCGGCACGCCGACGGCGCACCCGGAGCAGCCCAGGCGGACAGTTCATCGACCGACCCGGACGCCGCCGAACCGTCCGACTCGAACACCGCCGAATCGCCAGACACGACCGACCGGTGGGCGGCCTACTCGCTGGTCGCCTCGGTCCTCGCAGCCGTGGGACTCACCCTGACGGCGGCGGACGTCTCGTTTCTGGCCACGCTTCCGAACCTGTCCGTTGCCGCGGCCACGGTGGCTACGTTCTTCGTCCTCTCGGTCGCTCGGCTCCGTGACTGAGCGACCGTTCGACCCCGAACTCTCGCAGAGCGTCCCCGAGGCAGTGGCCCGTCCTCTGGCAGTCGAGCGGACGACCGGAGAGAGCGTCGCGGCTCACGAGTCGGCCGAGTCGGTCGACGCGGGAGCGTAGAAGCCTCCGCCTGGCGCCGAAATGTAGAAGGCCCCGTGTGGCGCGGAGGTGTAGAAGGCTCCTTCGGAAGCGTAGAAGACTCCTCGTCCGAGCGATACTCTTCGTGGAACTGTACAGAACGCGACGAGCATCCCCCGTCCCCGGCGTGGGCATGGTCTAAGTGGTGGTGGGTGGTGGGTGGGGCAGACGCCGGGGTGGGTTGTGGGCACAGGGTGGCTATCGGGCGGTGCAGGTCGGGTGGTGGGGTTGGTCTCCCCTCCGTGGGGCTGACGCACGTACCACCATGCCGGTGGTGGGGTGGATCACCATCGGTGAGTGGTACACTTCCGTGTACTGGCTCCAGTGGTATCGTTATCCGGTCGACAACCGGCCGTGAGTCGACTCGACTCGCTGTCTCGCGAGCGGTGCTCACCGCGTGCCCGACGCCCCGTCGAGCACACCCGAGAGGGCGTCGATTCGCTCGAGGACGTACGTCGGGCGCTCGACGCCGGCCCATCGCTGCCCGTCCCACCCTTCGCTTCCGCCGACCCACGCGACGGGGAGGCCCGCCCGGTGGGCACCGACCACGTCGTGTTCGGCGGAGTCACCGACGTACAGCGTCGTCCCCGCGCGAACGTCGAGTGCGTCGAGTGCCTCCTCGAACGGGTCGGGTTCGGGCTTGCGTCTGGGGAGATCACCGGCGTAGACGACGACGTCGAACGCCTCCGCGATTCCGAGAGCGTCGAGTTTCACGCGCTGTCGGGACGCCGGGCCGTTCGTCACCAGACCGACGAGGCCACGCTCGCGTGCCGCGGTGAGCGCTCGTTCGGCACCCGGGGTGAACGAGACGGCACGGTAGTCGACCGTCTCGTGGAACCCCTCCGCGAGGCGCCGTGCGACCGCCCTCGCCTCCGACCCATCGGCAGTCTCATCGTGAGGGCCGACGGGCGCAGAGGAGTCACTTCGTCCCGTCAGAACCTGTGCGAAGCCGTCCGCGAGGTAGTCCGTCGGGTCGCCCGGTGGCGGGTCGCCGTCGAGCACCTCCCAGAGGTCTGTCGGGCGACCCACGGGGTCGACACCGGCGTGCTCGAACGCCCCGTAGTAGATGGTCTCCGCCGACTGTTCGTGACGACAGAGCGTGTCGTCGAGGTCGAACAGGACGGCGTCGAACGCGGACACGTCCCTGCTACGGTCCGAGTCGTCAAAAGGACAGCGTGACCACAGCGTCACTACACACTCACGTTCGCCGGGTCGCCACCGACAGATTTGGCCGTACGACTATATATTTCGGCCGCGAATCGGTCTGCGTGATGGGGGACCCGTCAGACGGGGAGAGCGAGACGTATCGCCGAGGGGAAGAGACGCGCCGAGAACGAGTGTACGCGGCGCTGTGTGACGCTCGCTGTCGCACCGTCCTCGCGGTCCTCGATCGAGAGGGACCGGCGCCTCTCGAGGAGCTGGCTGCGGCCGTCCGTGCCGAGGAGCGCGGCGTCGCCGTGGACGCCGTCTCGGACGCGGACGCCGAACTGCACGAACTCTACCACGTCTCCCTCCCGCGGCTCGAAGCGGCCGGCCTCGTCTCGCGGGACGGCGACGTGTTCCGCGCGTCTCTCGACGGCCACGAGGCCGTTCCGGACGTCCGGGCGTTCCTCGAGACGGGGCGGCGTCGCGCCGCGTCGTCACTCCGACATCTCACGCTCCCCGAACGACGGGCGGCCCTCGCTGTCGTCTCTGCGACGGACGAGCCGATGCAGCTGTCGATGCTCGTCGCCGGGATGAGGCGACTGGACGACTTCGACGCCGACGAGGACCCGGACGACGCACTCCCGGTCGCGCTCCACCACCTCCACCTCCCGGTACTCGACCGGGCTGGACTCCTCCGATACGCTCCCGACCGGAAGCTAATCGAGCCCGCGGAACCGCCGTCTGCGGAAGAGGGGCCGGCGGAAGCGGAGTCGTCGCCCCACGACTGAGCGCGTGACTTCGAACGACGAGCGCCGCCGGAGTCGCTCGGAGGGTGCTCACGCGCGCTGCCACAGCGACATGACCGCGCCGCCGCCACCGAGGCTCATCCCGACGAGGCCGAATTCGAGGTCTTCGGCGACGAGTTGGTACGCCAGCGACGTCGCCAGCATCCCGCCCGACGCACCGATAGGGTGGCCGAACGCGACGGCACCGCCACAGGGGTTCATCTTCTCGCGCGGGATGCCGAGTCGCTGCATCACGTAGACCGACTGCGCGGCGAACGCCTCGTTCACCCAGAACGCGTCGACGTCGGCGACGTCCGTCCCGGTGGTGTCGAGCAGGTGCTCGACGACGTCGCCGACGGCCTCGTTGAACTCGTCGGGCGCGCGGTAGACGAAGTCGTAGTCGACGAGGCGGGCCATCGGGTCCAGCCCCGCGTCGGCCACCGCCTCGGCGTCCCCGAGGAGCACCGCGCCCGCCCCGTCGGAGAGCTTCGACGCGTTCGCGGGCGTGATGGTCCCGTCCGGACGGAAGGCCGGCGAGAGCGCCGCGAGGTCGTTAATCGTCGACTCGGGCCGCGGCCCCTCGTCGTGTTCGACGGTCTCCTCGCCGGCCTCGACCGGGACGATTTCGCTGTCGAACACGCCCTCGTCGATAGCGCGGGCGGCACGCTGGTGGCTCTCCAGGGCGTACGCGTCCTGAGCCTCCCGCGAGAGGTCGTACTCGTCGCCGAAGCGGTCGACGAGCCGCTCTGTTATCTCGCCCATGTGGACGTCGAGGTTCACGTCCCAGAGCGCGTCGAGGAGCATCGAGTCCTTCAGCGTGACGTCGCCGTGTCGTCGTCCCTTCCTGTAGCCGGGGAGGACCCACGGCGCGTTCGTCATCGACTCGAACCCGCCGGCGACGGCGAACGAGGCCCGTCCAGAGGCGATGCGGTCGGCGGCGAGCGTAATCGCCCGTACTCCCGACCCAGACGCCTCGTTGACCGTCGTCGTCGGCGTCGTCTCGGGGAGCGAGGACTCGACGACGACCTGTCTGCCCGGTACCTGTCCGATCCCGGCCTGGATGGCGTTGCCGAGACAGACCCAGTCGACCGTCGCGGGGTCGAGGTCGACGCGGTCGAGGAGGCCGTCGACGGCCACTCGGCCGAGTTCGACGCTCTCGACGTCTGCGAGCGACCCGAGGAGGGTTCCGTGTGGCGTTCGCGCGCCGTCGACGAGGACGATGTCACCCATGTCGTCGTCTATCGCCGACGACGTTCATCAGTGTTACCCGGGACCGGACGTCGGCGACCAGGGCGGGACTGCCTCGACCGGAGGGACGACGGTGCGTTCTTGTCCGCGGTGGTCGCGTGTGGGAAACCGGTCCGTCGAGCGGGTGTGAAGCCGCTCAGCCCCGCTCCGCGACGGAGAGATACAGTGCGTAGTTACCGGTCCGTTCGCCCGACTCCTTCTCTTCGACCTGCTTGAGGTTGACCTCTACGCGACGGCTGTAATCCTCCATCCCGACGACCCACGAGAACAGTCCCGCCGCCGTCTCGATGAACGCCGCATCACCGGTGAGTCGGACGGTGGAGATGTCGGTGGGGAACGTACTGCCGGAGAACCCGCTCGGCTTCTCGACGGTCGCCCGCCGGTGCTCGACGGTCGATGGCCGGTCCCTCCTCGCCAGCCACTCCACCGCGTCGGCCTTCCGTACACTGCCGCTCTCGGTCGTGGGCAACTGCTCGAGGTCGGTCGGTGCTGGCTCGGCGTCGCGTGTCTCGTCGTCCTCGCCGCCCGTCCCTGTCCCGTCCGGTCGCCGAGTCGACGTCGAACACTGTGGGCACGCCCCACCAGTCTCGCCCGCTGGGAGGAGCGTGCCACATCCGTCACAGAACTGCATGGACGTCCTGCCGATTACCTGTCGACGGCATGAACGTTCCGTGCCAAGTATCAGTTCTGTCACTCGGCTCGGCACCGACCGAACGAGTCCGCCCTCCAGAACCCTCTTACCTGTCGGCTCGGACTCCCGTCTATGGCAGCCGCATCGCTCTCCGAACCACAGGTGCTCGCACACGCGAAGCGACGACTGTTCCCCGACGCCTCCGAGCCGAACGCCTACTCGGTCGTGGACACCCAGTTCGCGGCCGACGAGTGGCTCTCCGGGACGCCGATTCCGCACGAACTCCGCACACAGTTGGCCCCGTTCAATCGTGTCCGACTGGGTGGCGGCTATCCGGACCTCGTCGGGGTTCGTCGTCTCGAGTCCGAGCTCCTGGCTGTCGAGCGGTTCGGCGACCAGCCACCGCTCGTCGCCGTTGAAGCCAAGGGCTATGCCACCGACGGCTCTGTCGACGTCGAGCGAGGAATCGTCCAGGCGTACGACCGCCTCCACGAGGCCAACGCGGCGTACGTCGCCGCGCCGCGGACCGCGGTCTCGCAGTCGGCCCGGACGCTCGCCCGCGAACTCAACGTCGGCGTGCTAGGTGTGGCGACCGACGGTCGGGTCGACGCGCTCGAGGTCCCTCGAGTCGTCGGGAACCGGACCTCGGACGACGCGACCGCTATCCGATTCCAGGCGACTGCACAGGGAGTCGCCGACGCGTCGTTCGGACTGAACCACCCGAAGAACTACCTCGCGTACCCCCTCGCACACTACCACGAGGAGACGACCGAGGCACTCCTCGAGCGGCACGTCGTCGGCGCGACGGACGACGCCCGTCGCGGGGCTGAGTTCCTCGGGCTCGTCGAGCAGGTCCCGTCCGGGGTCTCCCCGACACCGCTCGGCGAAGAAGTGGTCCGGTTCGCCCTGCACCGCCACGGGTCGGTCGACGCCGCACTCCCGGTGTTCGAGAACTGGAAGCGGTCGCGGAAACGGTTCTGTGACGTCGCCCCGGAGTGGGGACTCCTCGCTCGGCGCGTCGTCTGGGCGTATCCGGCGACACAGCTGCTCGTCGAAGAGCTCCAGACGATGCACGACGACGGGGTCACGGAGCCGTCGCTCGTCGACCTCGTCGAGTGGCTCCACGTCCAGCACCCCACGTTCACCGTCGAACTCTTCGTCCGTGGGACTGACGCCGTCCGCTCGCGCGTGCTGAGCGACGACGGCGAGCTCCGGGTATCCGAACTCGTCGACGGGAACGTCTTTCACTCGCCGACCGTCTTCCAGCTGAAGACCATGCTGTACCATGCCGGTCTCCTCGCCGACCGTGGGCGGGAACCGCACCGACTCGACCCGACCGGAGACACGTGGCGACTGCGGGAGCCGCTCGACGCCGGCCGGTAGCCCCGGGTTCGGGGTGGATACGTAGCGGTACCTGCCGGTCGAACACTGTCGAGGTACACCCGAGAGAGTACCCGATCGGTGGGGCAGGGTCGGAGTCACCTCTCGGGCCGATCGAACTCACCGTTCACTCGTCAGTGTCGTCAGCGTCCGGTTCGAGCGGTGTTCGGTCTAGCCCGACCGTGTCGTAGTCTTGCTCGCTCGAAAGAACATCTTCACCACTCGTGGCTGCGACCCCGGCGTGGAGCGCGTCGAACGGTGTTAGCTGGTACTCCTCGATGAACGTTGCCGCCGCGAGGACGGCGTCTTCGTGCTCCGGGGGCGTTATCGGAACGAGTTCGAGCAGGTTGGCGATCGCTCTTGGTGCGTCGATCTCGTAGTCAGCCTGTTCGCGGTCGTAGAAGAGTACCAGTACCTCGGCGTACGCGAGAATCGACGTGTGGATACCTTCTCGTTCGTCGAGCGCCCGGAGTGCCGACTCGCGAAGCCAGTCCTCGTCTTTGACCAGTGCGGTCAGAAAATCGGTTTCCACGTACACGGCTCAGCTCTCGCGGTTCGTCTCTCGGAGTCTAGTCTCTGTCTCGACCTCCTCGGAAACGGCCTGCCGTGCTTGTTCTTTCAGCTCGTCCGCGTCTGTCCCCTCGAAGGTGTCTCCGACGGCTTCACGAAGTCCCTCTAACGGGTCGTCGTCTACGGGAAACAGAGCGACGTGGCTCGGCAGCTCGACGATACGGTACTTCTCGCCGAACCGGTCTCTGACGTCCTTCGGGAGGTAGAGACGTCCCCGCTCGTCGGTCGATTTCGACATACCGACGCTTGTATGGGAGTAAAGTAAAATCTTCCCACTCAAACTGAAAATTCCCGCCAGCCGGGACGTCTGAAGCGCAGCACTCGGGGCCCCGGTGGTATCGACAGGAGGCGGCGGCAGGAAGGGATGCTCCGTCAGGGATTCGAACCCTGGTCCTTGCCGTGAGAGGGCAAGATGATTGGCCGGACTACACCAACGGAGCGTACACTCTCCGGTAACGCTGAGATACGTAAAACAGTTCCGTTTCACGTGTGCCGTGTGCCGGTTTGACGCACGTCGAGAGGGGTGTCGGGCACACGTCGCGTCGGCCCGATTCTCCGACCACTCGACTGCCGTCACACCGGAACGGGGCCGAGACTCACACCCAGACCCGGCGGTCAGGTCGAAGGCTGCGGCGCGACGCCCGGCACGATGGCCTCTCGGTCGCGCGTGTAGGGCGTCGCGTAGTCGGTACGCGGTGGTCGGTCGACCCCGTCGGTCCGTGGTTCGGTGGGGGGTGACGCGGTATCGGACGTGTCCTCGGGCTGAATCGGGACCAACGGCTTGATGTCGGTCGTCGGTCGGGTCGTCTCGGGTTCTGTCGGTTCGAAGCTCATCGGTCGGTTGTCACTGTGGGGAGCGTCGGTCGAACGTCGGTACGGTCGAACGGGTCGGCAGTCACGCCGGAGGAGAGCGTCAGTCGCGTACGGATACGACCGATTTCATCGTACCTACTCGCAAGGGCGCACCCCACATAATCTTAATGGCAGTTCATGATAGATGCTCGCAGGGGGCTGGACTGAAGTACCCCGGTTGCGGACGCACACGCGGACACATGCACGACCTGTCGACGCGGTCGGTTCTCGTCACGGGAGCGAGTTCGGGTATCGGGGAAGCGACGGCCCACGCCGTCGCGGCGGAGGGAGCGTCCGTCGCGCTGGCGGCCCGACGAGAAGAACGGCTCGACGCCATCGCCGACGCCATCGCCGACGAGCACGGTGTACCGACGAGAACCCTTCCGACGGACATCCGCGAGGAGGAACAGGTTCGGCGAATGGTCGCCGAGAGCGTCGACGCCTTCGACGGACTCGACGTCGTGGTGAACAACGCCGGCCTGGGGCGGGGTTCCGACGTCGAGTCGCTGACGACCGAAGAGTACCGGCAGATGATGGCGACCAACGTCGACGGGTCGTTCTTCACGACGCGGGCGGCTCTCCCACACCTCGCGGAGTCGCGCGGCAACCTCGTCTTCGTGGGGAGTTTCGCGGGGCAGTACCCACGACCGTTCAACCCCGTGTACGCGGCGACGAAGTGGTGGCTCCGTGGCTTCGCCCACAGCGTCGCCGCCGAGGTGGGAGAGGAGGGCGTCGCGGTCACCGTCGTCAACCCCAGCGAGGTCCGCACGGAGTTCGGGAGCGAAGACGGCGACCCGTTCGAGGAACGCTTCGACGCCGGCGAGGTGACCGAACCGGAGGAAATCGCCGACGCCATCGTCTTCGCGGCCCGTCAGGACCGCTCGACCGTGCAGGAACTGGACCTCTACCGGCGGGACAAGTTCAGCGGGTTCTGAGGCCGCTCGTTCCGTCCGCCGGGCCGTCGGTCTCGGTCGTCGGCCGTCAGCGGTCGTCCGCCGGGCCGTCGGTCTCGGTCGTCGGCCGTCAGCGGTCGTCCGCCGGCCGCGTCTTGCCGACGACGACCGGGTCGCCGACCGATACGGTCGGATTCTCGCCGACCGCGGGGACGCGGGTGTTGACCATCAGCCGGAACGAGTGGTCGAACCAGTCGCCGCCGCTCCAGGGAGGCATCGTCGCCTCGCGCCGTTCGACGAACCGCCGCCGGAACCCCTCTGTCTCCTCGCCGGTGTCGGGGTCACGACTCGGGACGACACAGCGCTGACACGGGTTCACGCCCTCCAGTTCGACGTCGCCGACGGAGAACGAGACGACGTGGTCACGGTCGGCGAAGAGGTGGTCCTCCCAGAACGGCGGGACGCCGCCGATTTCGAGGTTCGCGCGGAGCCGCCGGCGCATCCCCTCGACGTCGATGCCGTCGAACCACGACGCCACCTCCCTGACGGTGGCCGTCGAGACGACTGTGGGCCCCGAGGCGTCCGTGTCGTCGGGGAAGCCACTCGCTCGGTCGTGTCGGAGCGACACCGGATAGCCGAAGTACGTCGAGAGCCACTCGGTGAGCGCGTCGGCATCCGTCGGTCGGTCCTCGTCGTCGAGCGAGAGATCGAACGTCTCCGACGCGACGTCGGGAGAAGAGAGGTCGAGGTGACACGACGCGACGTCGAACTCACTCCGGAGTCGGTGCACCGCCCGCTCGCGCTTGCCGTTGACGTACCCACCCTCCTCGTCGACCAACGCGTACGTCCGGTCGAGTTCGAGCGCCCCACCCGTGGTGAACCTCGCCGCCTCCCGTTCGACGCCGTCGAGAGACTTTACGGGGTAGACGGTGACGCGGGCGAGGTACGGGTCGCCGTCGGTGCCGGTCACGTCGTTACTCGTCGGCGTCAGCGTCGCCGTCGGCGTCCGCCGGGCGGACCTCCTCGAGGACCTCGTCGAGTTCCTCGGTCGAGAGGTGTCGGTAGCCGTCGGCCGTGACGACGGCGACGCTCGCCTCCTCCCCGGTCAGCGAGTCGACGCCGGCGAGCAACGCCGCGAGCGCGAGCGTCACCGCGTCGTCCGTCGAGAGGTCGGGCGACCAGTTCTCTTCCAGATACTCCTGAATCTCACCTCTGGACCCGCCGATGGCGACGGCCTTCCACTCCTGCGGCGTGCCGGAGGGGTCCGTCGCGAACAGACCGGGGGCGCCGTCGTCCATCCCGCCGATGAGGAGCGACGCGCCGTACGGGCGGGTCCCACCGAACTGTGTGCTCTCCTGGATGTCGTCCGTGAGCGCCTTCGTGAGCGTCTCGAGCCCGATGGGCTCGCCGTACCGCAGACGGTTCACCTGACACTCCTGGCGGGCGTCGTCGACGAGTTGCCGGGCGTCGGCGACGTGGCCGGCGCTGGCTGCGCCGATGTGGTCGTCGAGTTTGTGGAGCTTCTCGACGCTCTCGGTCTCCATCAGCGAGGAACTCGTCCGGGTCTGTGCGGCCAGGACGACGCCGTCGGACGCGCGGACGCCGACAGCGGGTGCGCCGCGCTTGACGGCCTCCCGTGCATACTCGACCTGGTAGATGCGGCCGTCCGGAGAGAACAGCGACGTCCCACGGTCGTACGCCTGCTGGTCGTTCCGCTTCATTACCATCTCCTCGTCGCTACGGACGGATAAAGGCTCCCGAGTCGGCCGTGGTTCCCGTCTCCGACGAGGTTTAATGTGCTCGCCGTAGCGGTCCGGGCGGTCGGGTAGAGACCGGTGCGGCGTCCCACGCCCTCACTCGTCGACGACTACGACGTCCGCCCCAGGGGCGTTCTCCTTGACGCTCTCGAGTCCCTGTCGGGCCTTCTGTCGCGAGGCGTAGCCCTCCCCGGAGTCGGCGATGACGTTCCCGTTGTCGTGGACCAGTCGCCAGCGGTGCTCGCCCGCACGGTCGACGTACAGCTCGAACGTGGCGTCTGCCATGTTCGACGGTGACGCGGCGAGAACAAAAACGAACCGCTGGCTGTGTAGCTCGCGTGCGCCGCACTTGATTCCGGAAAAGTTATTATATACGAAATAATCTCACGGAACGTTCGATAGTAGATTCTCAGGTAACGATACCAGATAGGTTCATCTCCTCTCGGAACCGACACAGTGGTATGAGCACCCGAGAGGAGCAACACTTCAAGGAGACCGACGCACAGGCACGCTTCGAGTTCAAGAAGGAACAGCGGGCAGCGTTCGTCGCCGGGAAGGGGCTCACCGAGGAGACGGTGCGCGTCATCAGCGAGGACAAGGGTGAACCCGAGTGGATGCTCCAGCGCCGCCTCCGCGCGCTGAAGCAGTTCCAGAAGATGCCGATGCCGGCCGGATGGGCGAACCAACCGGACCTCTCGGAAGTCGACGTCGACGCCATCGTCCCGTACATCCGGCCCGACGTGGAGGTCCGCGGCGGGGTCCGCGACTGGAACGACCTGCCCGAGGACATCAAGGACACGTTCGACAAACTCGGTATCCCCGAGGCCGAGAAGAACGCCCTCTCCGGCGTCGGCGCCCAGTACGAGTCCGAAATCGTCTACCAGAACATGCGCGAGGAGTGGGAGTCGCAGGGCGTCGTCTTCATGGACATGGACCGGGCGGTCCAGGAACACCCTGACCTCGTCCGCGAGTACTTCATGACGAAGTGCGTCCCCCCGAGCGACAACAAGTTCGCCGCCCTGCACGGCGCCATCTGGTCCGGCGGGTCGTTCGTCTACGTCCCCGAGGGAGTGACGCTCGACATGCCGGTGCAGGCGTACTTCCGGATGAACTCCGCCGGGATGGGTCAGTTCGAGCACACGCTCATCGTCGCCGAGAAGGGCAGCGAGGTCCACTACATCGAGGGCTGTTCCGCGCCGAAGTACTCGGTGTTCAACCTCCACTCCGGCTGTGTCGAGGTGTTCGTGAAGGAAGACGCCCACGTCCAGTACTCGACCGTGCAGAACTGGTCGAAGAACACGTACAACCTCAACACCAAGCGCGCCATCGTCGACCGGGGCGGGCGGATGGAGTGGGTGTCGGGGTCGATGGGCTCGAAGGTGACGATGCTGTACCCCGCGACCATCCTCAACGGCCGGGGGGCGTCGGACAACCACATCACCATCGCCTTCGCCTCCCGTGGGCAGGACATCGACACCGGGGCGAAGGTGTACCACAACGCTCCCGAGACGAAGTCCACCATCGTCTCGAAGTCCATCGCTCGCGAGGGCGGCCGCACCAACTACCGGGGGCTGGTCCGCATCGCCGACGGCGCCCACGACTCTTCCTGTACGGTGGAGTGTGACGCGCTGATGTTCGACAACGACTCCCTCTCGGACACGATGCCGCACATCGAAATCATGGAGGACACCGTCGACGTCGCCCACGAGGCGACCGTCGGGAAAATCGGCGACGAGGACGTCTTCTACCTCCAATCGCGTGGACTGGGCGACGACGAGGCGAAACAGCTCATCGTCTCGGGCTTCATCGAGCCCATCACGCGGGAACTGCCCATCGAATACGCGGTCGAACTGAACAGGCTGGTTGAACTCGAGATGGAGGGGAGCCTCGGCTGAACGGCGTCCGCCCCACGGACACCGCCGACCGAGAACTGGAACTCTCGTCGCGACGTGAGAGGAGTTATCCCGCCACTCCGGTCACGTCGACGTATGGACGGGCGGACGAACCTCACCAGCGCGTTCGGCAAGTACGTGCTGTCCCTGTTCGCTTCGCTCCTCGTCGCGACGCTGGTCGTCTTCCCCCTCGAACTCGGTCTCTCGGCGTCTCTCCGTCACGCCTCGACGCTCGCTACGCCCCGAAGAAGGCGTCGACGAGCTTCCGCTCGGCGGCGCGGAGGTGCTGGTGATAGGTCGCCGACGCCACTCCGAGCGCGTCGGCGAGTTCCTGGGCGCTACTGCCGCGTCGCGGCCAGTCGTAGTAGCCGCCCGCGTGGGCCGCACGGAGCGCGGCGAGTTGCTTCTCGGTGAGGGTCTCCCCGCGTTCGTCGGAGACGGGCACGGGTCGACCGCCGATGTATCCCGCCCCGTCGCCGGGCCGTCGCTCCGTGAGTTTGCGGACGAGTCGCGTGTCCGGGTAGTCCGCGACCAGGCCGGCGACGAGGTTCCGGACGTTCGACTCCGTGGGAATCTCGACGACGAGCGTCCCCCGTCCGTTCGTCGACGACACCGTCCGGACGTGCGTCCCCTGACTCTCGAGCGCCAGCGCCGGCGACCCGCCGTCGACGTGTATCTCCAGACGCACCGGTCCCTCGGCCGAGACGACGCGACAGTCGTCGACTGCGGCCGGCCAACACACTGCCTCGGACAGGCGCTCGTCGTCCCACCCCCCCGCCGAGTCGGTCCCCTCGACGGTGACGTAACACGCGTGTCGACCGTCGGCCATCGGCACGAGCGCGGTCACCGTCACCCGCGCCCCCAGTTCCCGGCTCAGTTCGTTGAACACGTCGTCGGCGTCGTCGACGGCGAACTCCAGCGACACCACCTCGTCGGCGTGGAGGAGGCGGCGGGCCGTGACCGCCGTTATCGCCTTCCCGACGGTGGTTCCGAGGTCGTCGAGCAGCGCCCCCTCCTCACCCACCAGCACCGGCGTCTCCGCGCTGCGCTCGGCCCCGATGACCAACACCCCGTGGACGGTCCCGCCGTACGCGAGCGGGAAGCATCCGAACACGTCGGCGTCGAGAGACGAGTGGACCTCGGGTGGTGAGGGGCCGATGACGGACGTGACGCGCCGCCGTGCGGTGGTCAGTTCCCGTCCGAGCGCGTCGACGACGGCTTCGGCCGCCGCCGTAGAGAGTCCGGACGCGGCCGCCACCTCGAACCGGCCGCCCGCAGTCCCGCTCGCGACGACTGCGTGCCGGTAGACGTCGGCGTCGACGAGCCGTCGGCAGACGTTCGCGAGCACCTCGTCCGGCGTGTCCGCGCCGACGATGGCGCGGTTGACCTCGCGGGCGAGGCGGTTGATGCGGTTCAGGTGCGCGAGTTCGTCCCGCTGGACCTCCAGTTGACGTTCGCGTTCGACCCGCTCGGTGACGTCTCGCAGCACCGAGAGGTGCTCGCCGGGTCGGATGTTCGCACGGGCGGCGAAGTCGGTGACCCGCGTGTCGCCGTCCGGCCGGACGAGTTCGAACTCGCCGCGCATCGTCCCCGCGTCGAGGAACGCGTCCCACGCGGCGTCGAAGTCGAACCCGGGGGCGGCGAAGTCCCCTGCGGTCTTCCCGAGCAGTTCGTCGCGCGGGAGGCCGTACAGTTCGCAGGCGGCCGAGTTGACGTCGACGTACCGCCCCTCGTCGTCCGCCAAAACGAGCGCGTCGAGCGATCCCTCGAAGAGGGCGCGGAACCGTGCCTCGCTCGCTTCGAGTTCGGCCTGCCGCTTGACGCGCTCGGTGACGTCGCCGAAGTACACCGACAACCCCGTCTCGGAGGGGAACACCCGGGCCTCGTACCACCGGTCCTGTGGCTCAAAGTACGCCTCGTACGAGAGTGGTTCGCCGGTCTCGAGTGCCTCTGGCAGGAGTTCGAAGGCCCGGGTCGCCTCGGGGTCGGACGTGAACGACCACAGCTCCCGGCCCAGTAGCTCCTCGCGAGGGCGTCCGAACAACTCGGCGGCGTGGTCGTTGACGTAGGTGACGACGAACGACGTGTCGAGCGCGACGAACCCGTCGGTGACCCGTTCGAACACCTCGTCGAGTTCGCCCTTCAGCCGCTCGACGTCGGTCACGTTGCGACAGGCGTAGACGAGAGCCGCGCCCGTCTCCTCGGCGTCCGCGTCGGCACCGCCCGGTGCCTCGTCGTCGACGAGTCGCGTGACCGTCACGAGGTAGTGGTGTGCGACGCCGTCGGCGTCGGTGACGGTGATTGGCTGGTTCTCCAGTCGTCGCTCGTCGGGTCCGAGCGGGTCGACGAACGCCGGGGAGAGGAGCGAGCCGACCGTCTCCGACTCGGTGACGC
>NZ_JBEPXO010000049.1:0-29003 GCF_041641895.1 Salinigranum sp.
CCGAGCCGATTCGACGCGTCGTACCGGCGAGCGGTTCGAAGATCCACCTCTCGTGTGTACGTCGCTTCGACGTCGGAGGATTCCCCGTTCGATTCCGGAGTCCGGAAGAACACGTGCTCCCGGGAAGCGAGACCGGGATGACACCGTCGACCCGCCTCGTGGACCCTAGACGACCCCCGGACGCGAGATGAACTCCACGTCGAATCGTCGAGTTCGGTTCGGGGAACGGTGAGTCGTCACCGCGGCTGAGCAGAGCGGCCGAGCCTCATCGAAGAGTTCCTGCTCGAGTTCGTCGCTCGGTCTCCAGATGAGGCTCTCGGCTGTCACCCCGATCTCCTGGTGTCACCCGTTCGAGTCCAGTCAGCCATTCGAACAGTGCTGGCCGCTCGCTGACGATGTCCCTCGACTGAGCGAACCGATTCGGCAGCCGAACTCGCCCGGACACCCCTCCTGCTCGAATCCCCCGGTATCCCCAGTGGCTCGAGCTGTGCGCGGACGACCTTCGTCGTGTGGAGGTCCGTGGGGGCCTGTTCGACGTCGCTCCCTTCCGCGAGGTGGTCACCACCAACCTCCTCTCCGTGGAAGGACACGTCTTCGTCAGCGCTGTCCATCGTGGTGACCGTAACCGTCAGTGTCGTCGAGGACCCCGACCTCACCGTCCGCCACTGCCACTGAACAGACCCCCGTGTACGGTTACGAGTCCCACGTTCTTTTTGATCGAGGTGTTCACGTGCAGATTTCTGTACAGACGAAGCAGACCCCGTCCGACGCCGTTTTACGTATCCGCCGGAGTCAATACACGTGGACCCCGATAACGTCCGAGACACGTGGAGAAACCGGGCGTACGAATATTCGCCGGCGTACTACGCATATCACGGTTCGAACGAGACGAGTACGGTGGTTCGCGAGCTCCTCAGCACACACCTCGACCGTGACGCAACAATCCTCGAACTCGGGTGTAGTTCGGGCCGTCACCTCGCACACCTCGCTGACCACGGTTTCGAGAACCTCTCAGGCGTCGATATCAACGCCGAGGCGTTCGACGTCATGAGAGAGAACTATCCCGCACTCGCCACCGTCGGAACGTTTCACTGTGGCCCAATCGAGGACGTCGTCGAGGAGTTCGACGACGGACAGTTCGACGCGGTCTACTCGGTCGAAACGCTACAGCACCTGCATCCCGACGTCGAATGGGTCTTCGAGGAGGTGGCTCGAATCACCGACAGCGTCCTCGTGACGGTGGAGAACGAGGGGCCACCCGACGAGTCATCACCGTCTGACGGCGACGTGAACTACGTCGACAACGACACCCCTCTCTACTACCGAGACTGGCATCACATCTTCACCTCGCTCGGTCTCGTCGAGGTCGACGTCGTCCGTGGCGTCAGAGACACCACGCGGACGTTTCGCGCGTCCGATTAACCGCCACGACACTGCCTCCCCCTCCCTCCTGTGCCACTCGGTCGCTGTTCCCCGTGTCACGTCTTGCGGGAGGCGGAGTAGCGTCTCCAACATCAGCCACCCCCTCCGAACGGTGGTGACGAGCTGGGACTTCGGCGGTCACTCGTCAGAGAGACACGGGACGTCGTCCCGCTTCTGGAATCTCCGGTCCTCTACCTGAAGCATCCCGTTCACCCGGTTTCCACGGTCGCTGTCGACCGCAGTGTCCTCTACTCCGTGTCCGAGCGAGTGTCTCTCGTGTGTGACCTGCATGGGACGGCGACCCGGCGACGAGTCCTCGGTTTCCCGCGGGACGGATCCGAAAACGTTGTCGCCAGGCCTCTCCACACGTCGTCCGATTTCTCGTCCACGAGCCGCTCCGGGAACTGGACGAACACGTCATCCTCGTAGAGCCATTCGGTCAGCAGTCGTATCTGAATCGCCAGCCGTCCGGCGGATCGGAATACCAGACCTTTTGCCGCGTAACTGCCTCTGTACAGTGTGCCTTCCTTTTTATTTCCGCTGGCAACCCAGGGCTTGGCTTCGACACCGGTGACAGCGGAGATGCTCGTCGTCTTCGCCCTCATTCTCCTCGCACTCGCGCTCTTCGCGACTGAGCGGTTCCCCATCGACGTCACCGCCATCCTGATCATGGTGTTGCTGATGATTCTCGAACCGTGGACACAGATCTCACCCCGGGAGGGGATTTCGGGGTTCGCGAACCCGGCGACGATCACGGTGCTGGCGATGCTCATTCTGAGTACGGGCATCAATCGAACCGGCCTCGTCCAGTTGATCGGCCGGAAGATGGCCGCGTTCGCCGGGACCGACCGTCGCAAGCAACTCGCCGCGACGATCGGGGTCACTGGCCCGGTCTCGGGGTTCATCAACAACACGCCGGTCGTCGCGATTCTGGTCCCCGTGATCGCCGACCTCGCACACGAGGGGAGAACGTCGCCGTCGAAGCTCCTGATGCCGCTGTCGTTCGCGTCGATGCTCGGGGGGACACTCACACTCATCGGGACGTCGACGAACATCCTCGCGAGCGACATCGCCGCTCAACTCGGCGCGGAGTCGCCCAGCCTCGGACTCCGTGCGTTCGGGATGTTCGAGTTCACCAAACTCGGTGTCGTCGTCTTCGCCGTCGGTTCCCTCTATCTCATGACGGTCGGCGTTCGACTGCTCCCCGAACGGATTCCGGCCGACGAGGACCTCGTCGAGGAGTACGCCCTCCAGGAGTACCTCGCTGACGTCGTCGTCCCGGCGAACTCGTCGCTCATCGGCCAGACCGTCCGGGAGGCGCTCGGCGACGACGACCTCGACATCGACGTGTTACAGCTGATTCGTTACGGCGAGCGGTTCGACGAGCCTCTCGCTCGCAAGGAGATTCACGAAAACGATACGCTCCGGCTCAGGACGAACCGAGAGACGCTCGAGTACATCATGGACGCCGAGGGACTTACACTGTCGGGCGGTCCCCGAAGCGAAGACGATCTACATCCGGAAGCGGAAGAGCCGGTACTCGTCGAAGTCGTCGTCCCGTCGGGGTCGTTTCTCGTTGGCGAGACGCTAACCAGTTCGTCGTTCCGACAGCGCTACGACGCGAACGTGCTGGCCTTTCGTACCCGTGGAGACGTCGTCCGGGATCGGTTCGAGGACATCCGTATTCGCGTCGGCGACACGCTTCTCGTCCAGGCACCGCCAGATAGCCTCACGCGACTCGTCGAGAACGAGGACTTCATCGTCGCCCACGAGTTCGACGAGGTGACCTACCGGAGCGAGAAAATCCCGTTCGCGGTCGGTATCATCGCCGGCGTGGTCGCACTGCCTGCGCTGGACGTCCTCCCGATCGTCGTCTCAGCACTCGCTGGCGTCGTGGCGATGATCTTCACCGGCGTCCTCAAGCCGACAGAACTCTACTCGTCCGTCGAGTGGAACGTGATATTCCTCCTCGCTGGCGTTATTCCCCTCGGTATCGCCCTGCAGCAGACCGGCGCTGCGGCGCTGCTCGGCGATGCCGTCGCTTCCACAGGGGAGTTCCTGCCCGTCATCGGCGTCCTGTGGGTCTTCTACCTCGCGACCGGGCTGTTGACGAGCGTCATCAGCAACAACGCGAGCGTCGTGTTGATGATTCCGGTGGCTGCCAACGCGGCCCAGTCGATCGGAGCGAACGCGTTCGCGTTCGTCTTGGCGGTCACGTTCGCGGCCTCGACGGCGTTCATGACGCCCGTCGGCTACCAGACGAACCTCTTCGTCTACGGGCCCGGTGGGTACACGTTTTCCGACTTCATTCTGGTCGGCGCCCCGCTGCAGTTCCTCCTCTCAATCGTCACCACGCTCGGAATCGCGTTCTTCTGGGGCGTCCGTGTCTGAGCACCGGGGTGTTTCACAGCATTGCGAGGCGGATGTCACAGCGTCGTCCGAGACGGTGGAGTCGTCTCGTGATGTCATCCACCATCCATGCGCGTCGTACAAACACTCGTTCGTCCTGCACTCCTTGTGGGATTATTACCGATTTCCCAGACGAACGACTACTCGTGCTACGCGCGCGTTCACAGCTGGACCAGTGGACGAGAAACGCCCGCATCGAGGCGTCCGCTGAACTGTTCGAAGGTGACGACCCTATCCTCTCCCCCGAAGAGGTGCAACTGCTCGACGCGCTCGACTCCGAACTGGAGCGAAGGGGTGGCGATGGTGTCTGGGGGACCGACCAGTACGGAATCCACACGGCGGGAACATCGAGTTCGGATACCTCACTCGGAGTTGCTGTGCGGTGTTAGTACGTCGTCGAGGCTGAACGAACTGTTTTCTCTGCCAGGACTGGGCTAGACGTCTGGCCGACCCCTGCCCGGAGCAGGGGTCGCTCTCCGTCCCCCGGTACGACCGCCTCCCGCAGGAGCGTGTCCGTCTCGGACTCATCGCCACGTGGTTCGTGTTCGCGCCGAGTGGTGTCCGGCGAGCGCCGGCCGACTGTCGTCACGACCCCCCTCACCGTTCTCCGCTCTGACAAGCGCCCTTCGATTCATCGTTACAGCGCGGGGGAAACTTTCGAAGCGAAAGCGGACTCCCCCCGATTCTTATGTGAGTCGGACCCATCCTCCGCGTATGAGGGACTTAGACGAGACCGACCTCCGGATACTCCGGCTGTTGACGGAGAACGCCCGTCGCCCGTACAGCGACATCGCGGACGTCGTCGACCTGTCGGCGCCGGCCGTCTCCGACCGGGTCGCCCGCCTCCAGGAGATGGGGATCATCAAGCGGTTCACGCTCGACATCGACCGGTCGCAGCTCCGCAAGGGGATTCCGGTCCTCCTGACGCTCGAACTCGTTTCACACGGGCCGGAGACCGCGCGGCTCACAGAGACGTTCCTGAGCGCGGACGCGGTCGAACACGTGTTCACGACCGCCGAGGCCGACCTCGTCGTCTACGCACGGGTGCCCGACAACGACATCGCCAGTTGGCTCTTCGACACCGTCGACGAAGGAACTGTCGACGACTTTCAGGTGACACTCCTGACCGACGTGGACTGGTCGCCCGACCTGGGCGGCACGGAGTTCGCGCTCACCTGCGTGCAGTGCGGCAACACGGTCGACAGCGAGGGGACGGCGGCCCGCATCGGCGGGAAACTGTACCAGTTCTGCTGTCCGTCCTGTGAGGCCCGGTTCGAGGAGAAGTACGAGACGCTCCAGCAGGGAACCGACTGAGTCGGACGGGTCGGTCAGGTGTCCCGCTCGGGGGACGCCGTGCGTCTCCTGGACGCTCGGGTCGTCCCTGCCTCCGCAGTCGTCTGTCCGTCCGTCTCGGGGCGGTCGGCGGACTGTATGGCGGACGCCCCGAGCGACGCGGCCGCACCACATCGCCGACTCCGGTTTCGAATCGAAAGTTCCCCCCGCCGCGAACCAGCGGAGCCCAAGGCGAAACGACACTAAGTAAGGGGCTCCTATCTCCACCCACAATGAGTACGCGGACGGTACACCTCGACGTCACGGGGATGACCTGCGCCAACTGTTCGGCGACGGTTGGCGACGCCCTGACCGCCCTCGACGGCGTCTCTGAGGCGAACGTCAACTACGCCACCGACGAGGCGAGTGTCGAGTACGACCCCGACGAGGTGTCGCTCGGGCAGCTCGTCGACGCCGTCGACGACGCCGGCTACGGTGTCGTCACCGAGACGGTCAGCATCGCCATCACGGACATGTCGTGTGCGAACTGCGCGGAGACCACCGAGGCGGCACTCGGGTCCGTTCCCGGCGTCGTCACGGCGGAGGTGAACTACGCCACCGACGAGGCACAGGTCACCTACCTCCCCGCGGAGACGTCGCTCGATGCGCTCTACGACGCCATCACCGAGGCCGGCTACTCCCCGGTCCGCGAAGAGGGTGACGAGAGCGGGTCGGGTGAGGACGCTCGCGACGCCGCCCGGCAGGCCGAGGTCCGGAAACAGCTCCGACTGACGCTGTTCGGCGCGGCACTCTCTGCACCCCTGCTGTTCTTCCTCGCCGAGAAGTTCCTCCTCGGTGGCGGCCTCCTCCCGGACCGGATTCTCGGCGTCGAGTTCGGCTGGGTCGAGTTCCTCCTGGCGACGCCGGTGCAGGTCGTCCTCGGGTGGCCGTTCTACAAGAACTCCTACAAGGCGCTCGTGAAGAACGGCCGCGCCAACATGGACGTCCTCATCGCGCTGGGGTCGACTACCGCCTACGTCTATTCCGTGGCGGTCCTCGGCGGCGCCATCGCCGGGAGTCTCTACTTCGACACGGCCGCGCTCATCCTCGTGTTCATCACGCTGGGGAACTACCTCGAGGCCCGCTCGAAGAGCCAGGCCGGCGAGGCGCTCCGGAAACTCCTCGAGATGGAGGCCGACACGGCCACCGTCGTCGACGACGACGGCACCGAACGGGAGGTCCCGCTCGAGGACGTCGAGGTGGGCGACCGGATGAAGGTCCGGCCGGGGGAGCAGATTCCGACGGACGGCGTCGTCGTCGACGGTCAGTCGGCGGTCGACGAGTCGATGGTGACCGGCGAGTCCGTCCCCGTCGAGAAGAGCGAGGGCGACGAGGTCGTCGGGTCGACCATCAACGAGAACGGCGTCCTCGTCGTCGAGGCGACGAAGGTGGGCGAGGACACGGCGCTCCAGCAGATCGTCCAGACGGTGAAGGAGGCGCAGTCGCGCCAGCCCGACATCCAGAACCTCGCCGACCGCATCAGCGCGTACTTCGTCCCCGCGGTCATCGCGAACGCCGTCTTCTGGGCCGCCGTCTGGTTCCTCTTCCCCGCGACGCTCGCGGGCCTCGTCGAGTGGCTCCCGCTGTGGGGCCTCGTCGCAGGGGGTCCGGCCGTCGCCGGTGGGTCCGTCTCGGTGTTCGAGTTCGCCGTCGTCGTCTTCGCGAGCGCGGTGCTCATCGCCTGTCCCTGCGCGCTCGGCCTCGCGACGCCCGCCGCGACGATGGTGGGAACGACCATCGGCGCACAGAACGGCGTCCTGTTCAAGGGCGGCGACGTCCTCGAGCGGGCGAAGGACGTCGACACGGTCGTCTTCGACAAGACGGGCACGCTCACGAGAGGCGAGATGGAACTGACCGACGTCGTCGTCTTCGAGGACGGACAGCCGGTCACCGACGGCGGGGACGCGGCCGCCGACGGCGGACAGCTACAGCCCCGTGACCGCCTCACCGAGGACGACGTCCTGCGACTCGCGGCCATCGCCGAGAGCGGGAGCGAACACCCGCTGGCGAGAGCCATCGTCGACGGGGCCGAGGCCCGCGGTATCGACGTCACCGACCCCGACGACTTCGAGAACGTCCCCGGCCACGGCATCAGAGCGACGGTCGACGACAGCGAGGTGCTGGTCGGGAACCGGAAGCTGCTCCGGGACAACGGCGTCGACCCCTCGCCGGCCGAGGAGACGATGGAACGCCTCGAACGCGAGGGCAAGACGGCGATGCTGGTGGCCCGCGTGCCCGCTGGCACGAGCGCGTCCGCTGACACGAGCGCGTCCGCTAACACGAGCGCGTCCACCGACTCGGAAGCCGGGGAACTCGTTGGCGTAGTCGCCGACGCCGACACGGTCAAGGAGAGCGCCCGGGAGGCCGTGCGCCAACTGCAGGAACGCGGCATCGACGTGATGATGATCACGGGCGACAACGAGCGGACCGCCCGTGCCGTCGCCGAACAGGTCGGCATCGACCCCGAGAACGTCCACGCCGAGGTCCTGCCCGAGGACAAGTCCGACGCGGTCGAGTCCATCCAGCAGGAGGGTCGGAAGGCGATGATGGTCGGCGACGGCGTCAACGACGCCCCCGCGCTGGCAGTGGCCTACGTCGGCACGGCCATCGGGTCGGGGACCGACGTCGCCATCGAGGCTGCGGACGTCACCCTGATGCGCGACGACCCGCTCGACGTTGTGAAGGCCATCCGCATCTCGGACGCCACCCTCCAGAAGATCAAGCAGAACCTCGTCTGGGCGCTCGGTTACAACACGGCGATGATTCCGCTGGCCTCGCTGGGCCTGCTCCAGCCGGTGCTGGCCGCCGGCGCGATGGCCTTCTCGAGCGTGTCGGTGCTGACGAACAGCCTCCTGTTCCGGCGGTACGTCCCCGACCACGACTACGAGCTCCTCGGCCGCCTCCGCTGACCGCCACCCCCACCACCGATGTCCAACATCTCCCGCGAGACGGTGCACGCGTACCTCGTCGAGACGGCCAGCCCCGAGCCCACGTACCTCCGTGCTCGTGAGATCGCCACCGAGTTAGACGCATCACCGAAGGCCGTCGCACAGTATCTCAGCCAGCTCCAGGACGAACTCGTCGACGTATCCCTCGAACAGTGGGGGCGCTCGAAGAGCACGACGTGGCGGCTGGAGGTGAGCGAGTCGTGAGCGTAAGTGACATGTGGCAACCGCGCTCCCCGACGCCGGGACACGCCGTGGAAGGCGACGTTCCGAGAGGGACGGCTACTCCTCGGTGAGCAGTCGACGGAGCACCAGGTGTAGGATCCCGCCGTTTTCGACGTATCGAACGGCCGCGGGGGTCCCCACCTGTGCCGTGACCGGGAACTCGACGGTCGAGCCCCCGTCACGTTCTGCGACGACGGTAAGCTGGTCGTTCACCTCGAGACCGTCGTCGAGACCGTGAATCGCGACCCGTTCCGAGCCGTCGAGACCGAGCGACTCCCACGAGTCGCCCTCGGCGAACTGGAGCGGGAGGACGCCCATCCCGACGAGGTTGTCGCGGAAGATGCGCTCGTAACTTTCGGCGATCGTCGCACGGACGCCCAGCAGGTCCGTGCCCTTCGCCGCCCAGTCGCGGCTCGACCCCGTCCCGAGTTCCTCCCCTGCGAACACGACCAGGGGCGTGTCGTCCTCGCGATACCGACGGCTGGCATCGAAGACCGTCGTTTCCTCGCCAGTGGGGTGATGGATCGTGTAGCCACCTTCGACGTCGTCGAGCATCTCGTTCTCGATGCGGACGTTCGCGAACGTCCCGCGCATCATCACCTCGTGATTCCCTCGCCGAGCGCCGTAGGTGTTGAAATCGTGGGGTTCGACGCCGTGGTCGACGAGCCACTCTCCAGCCGGTTGGTCGCGGGTGAACGGCCCTGCGGGACTGATGTGGTCGGTCGTCACCGTGTCGCCGAGCAACAGCAGCGTTCGGGCGTCCTCGATGTCGGCGACACCGGGCTTCTCCAGCGGGAACTCCGTAAAGAACGGTGGTTCGCGGATGTACGTCGAGGAGTCGTCCCACGCGTAGACGTCTCCGGTCGGCGCGTCGAGCGCCTCCCAGCGCTCGTCACCCTCGAACACCTCGGCGTACTTCTCCTCGAACATCGCCGAGTCGACGCTGTCGTGGACTGCCGCGTGAATCTCGTCGGCGTCGGGCCAGATATCCGCGAGGTAGACCGGGTCGCCGTTCTCGTCGGTCCCGAGCGGGTCGTGTTCGAGGTCGACGTCCATGCGCCCGGCGAGGCCGTACGCGACCACGAGCGGCGGACTGGCGAGGTAGTTCGCTCGCACCTTCGGGTGGATGCGCGCCTCGAAGTTGCGGTTGCCCGAGAGCACGCTCGTCGTCCAGAGGTCCTCGGCGTCGATCGCTCGTTCGATGGGCTCCGGGAGTGGACCGGCGTTCCCGATACAGGTCGTACAGCCGTAACCGACCACGTTGTACCCGAGGGCTTCGAGGTACGGAAGGAGTCCCGACGCGTCGAGGTACTCGGTGACGACACGACTCCCGGGCGCGAGACTCGTCTTGACGTACGGAGGGACGTCCAAACCGCGCTCGACCGCGTTGCGCGCGAGCAGGCCCGCCGCGAGCATCACGGACGGGTTCGACGTGTTCGTACAGCTGGTGATGGCGCTGACGACGACGCTCCCGTGACCGATCTCGGTCGTCTCTCCGTTCACGTCGACCTCGACTCGTCTGTCGAGGTCGCCGACGTCCGGGTCTGGAAGGTCCGGGTCGGGCCGGTCGTCGTCGGGGGTGCTACTTTCGCTCAGCCAGCGGCTGAGCGCGTCTGTGTCGATGTCACCGAGTTCGTCCTCGAACTCACCGTGGACCAGGCCTCGGAAGTGCGTCTTCATGTCGCCCATCGGAACCCGGTCCTGGGGCCGCTTCGGCCCGGCGAGACTCGGTGTGATCGTCGAGAGGTCGAGTTCGACCGTCTCGGTGTACTCCGGGGTCTGCTCGCCGAACAGCCCCTGTGCGTCGAGGTACTCGCGGACGAGTTCGATGTGTGTCTCGTCGCGCCCGGTGAGTTCGAGGTAGTCGAGCGTCGCCTCGTCGACGGGGAACATACTGATGGTCGAACCCTGCTCGGGAGCCATGTTCGCGATGGTGGCCCGGTCCGGAACGGTGAGGTTCGAGACGCCGGGACCGAAGAACTCGACGAAGCGGTCGACGACGCCGACTTCTCGTAGTTGCTCGGTGACGTGCAGGACGAGGTCGGTCGCGGTCGCGCCCTCGGGGAGTTCGCCGGTGAGTCGGACGCCGACCACCTCGGGGAGCTTCATCGTGATGGGCTGGCCGAGCATCGCGGCTTCGGCCTCGATGCCGCCGACGCCCCAGCCGACCACGCCGATGCCGCCGATCATCGGCGTGTGGCTGTCCGTTCCGACGAGCGTGTCCGGAAGCAGCCAGTTCTCACCGTCTCGCTCGCGGGCGTGGACGACCTGGCCGAGGTACTCGAGGTTCACCTGGTGGACGATACCGGTTCCCGGCGGGACGACGCGGAAGTCGTCGAACGCCTGCTGTGCCCACTTGAGCGCCCGATACCGCTCGCCGTTTCGCTCGTACTCCAGTTCGACGTTCCGCTCGTAGGCGTCTTCGGAGCCGAAGAAGTCGACCTGGACGCTGTGGTCGATGACGAGGTCACACGGCACCTCGGGTTCGACGATCGACGGGTCCTCGCCGTGCCGCTCGACGGCCGAACGGAGTGCCGCGAGATCGACCACGGCGGGGACGCCGGTGAGGTCCTGAAGGACGACGCGAGAGGGCGTGAACGGGAGTTCCACGTCCGGGACGTCCGGTCGCCACGACGCCGCGTTCTGTACGTCTTCGGCCGTGATGGTGTCGCCGTCGACGTTCCGGAGGACGGATTCGAGTAGGACACGGATGCTGACAGGGAGACGGTCAAGTTCACAGAGCCCGCGCTCTTCGAGGACGGTGAGGTCGGCCATTCGATACGCCACGCCATCGACCTCCAACTCGCGAACGGCGTCGAACGGATCGGATTCAGCCATGTGTTACTATACGCCGACTCGACGTTTGAATCGTTCCCTGCGGCGTCCGGCACCGCTCGCCCCCACGGGAAGCGTCGACTCGACGGCGACGACCGAGGTGTCCGGACCAGCGACGAGCATCTCTCATCGCTCCGAAACGACTGTCAGTACATGGCACCGTCCTGCCGGACCACAGGTATATCCATCATCACGGATACACACCGCGTGGCCTTCGTCGACAAGAGATTCACGTGTCGCGGTCGAATGTCACCCGAGCCCCTGTCTCATGAAGCCGCTTCGAACTCAGCTGATGGAACGCCGCTTACGGCGTGTACTCGGTGGGCTGCTTCTGGGGGGACTGCTGCTCGTCGTGTACTTCAGCGTCGTCGGCATCGGGGAGGTACGACGCGCGCTGTGGGTGGTGCCGCCCCGCCGGCTTCTCTCGTTGCTGATTGTCGGCGGCGTGTCACTGCTCTTCTGGGGTCTCGGACTCCATCTCGTCTTCGACCGACTCGACATCTCGGTCGGGCCCACGACTTCGATCTTGCTGTTCACTGCGGCGGGGTTCTTTAACGGCATCACACCGTTCGGGCAGGCCGGGGGCGACCCGGTCGCGGCGGTGCTCTTCAGGCGGGCGCTCGGGACGGACTTCGAGACCGGACTCGCCGCCATCGGGAGCGTGAACGCACTCAACCGGGTCGCGGCGGTGTTCCTGGGTCTACTCGGCGTGGGCTACCTCGGGTCGCGAGTTGCAGCCGGTGGAAACCTCAGAACCGCCGCCTTGGTCGTCACGGGCCTGTCGGTCGTGGTCGCGCTCGGACTGATGGCGGCCTGGCAGTCCCGCTACCGACTTGTCGGGCGAATCGCCGCTGGTCTCACGCCACTCGCTCGTGCCGGCGCGCGCGTCGTCCCGGGCGTCCGGCCGTCCAGCCGCGCGGCGCTCGAACGTCGAGGCCGTCGGTTCATCGCCGCGATCGACCGTCTGGCGGCGGACCCGCGTCGACTCGCGCTCGTGTTCGGCCTGAGCGTCGCCGGGCATCTCGCGGTCGCGTCCACGCTCTGGGTCGCGCTCGCCGGCCTCGGCTTCGACGTCTCGGTCGCCGTCGTCCTGCTGGTGATTCCCCTCGCGAAACTCGCGGGCCTCGCGCCGACCCCCGGCGGCTTCGGCAGCGCGGAGACGATGCTGGCGACCCTCCTGCTCTCGACGACGACGGTCGACGCACCGGTCGCGGGGGCGGCCGTGCTCCTCTACCGGGCGAGCGCGTTCTGGCTGCCGTCACTCGTCGGTGGGCTCGTCGCCGGGTGGTTCGTGGTGACCGGGAACGCGGGTGGGACCGGGGCGGCGTCCCCCGGGGCGACTCTCCGGGGTGGGGGACGACCGAACTCCTCCACCGACGACGAGTCTCACGTCCCGGTGTCACGGTCGACGCTCCCCAGGATTCTGCTCGCGGTCACCGTCACGCTCGCCGTGACGACCGTCGTCGTGATCCACCGGAGTCGTCTCCTCGTCGAACCGGACAGCATCGTCGTTCACGCGGTCAGAGACACAGCGGTCGTACTGGTGAGCTTCGTCCTGACGTGGTTCCTGCTCCGTCGTCTCCCACGGCGGTGGCTCGGCTGACGACTGCGTCGTCATCGCTCGCCCGCACGCGGGCCAGCGCAGCACCCCGGGTTCCGTGCCAGCCACAACCGTCGGCCGTGTCGGGTTCGCGGTCTGAGTCCACCGTCGTCGCCGTCGTGGACACCGAGAGGCGGTCTGACCGGGCGGACACCTGAGGCGGTGTTCGCCCCGAATCGGTATGCCTGCAGCGGCAAGGCGAGGAGTGAACGGACTTCCGCCCGTCGAGTGAAACGCGATGTCTCTTGCAGAAACGGTCTCCAAGATGGACCGCCTGAGCGACGAAGAGCGCGAATGTATCGAAATCTGTAACGAAGCCGCCGAGGTGTGTGAGTGGTGCGCCGACGAGTGTCTCGGTGACGAGGAGATGGAGACGTGTGCGCGTCTCTGTCGCGACGTCGCCGACATCGCGTCGCTGCACGCCCGGTTCATGGCCCGTGGCTCCAATTACAGCACCCAGCTGGCCGAGGCGTGTGCCGGCGTCTGCGAAGAGTGTGCCGAAGAGTGTGCCCGACACGACGCCGACCACTGTCAGCTCTGCGCCGAGGTCCTCGAGGAGTGCGCCGAGCACTGCCGCGGGATGATAAACTGAGCCGGTCGGCGACGCCAGCGACCGACAGCGTTTTCACTCGGTAGCCGTCGCCTCTTTTTATAGCGACGTACGGCTTCGTCGAGAGCGTCCACCTGCTGACTCGATGGTTCACTACTCCAGCAGCGGCCGCACCGCCGGCCTCGGCACATCGAATAACGGAGGCAGGGACCGTATCGCGTCCGATGGAGCCACTCGTCGATCTGGACCGCTGCATCCTCCACGAGTTGCAACCCGACTCGCGGACCTGGGATTCGAAATCGTCCGCAGTGACCTGCTGGCGCACGAGCGTGTCCAGCCGTGGGACCACTTCCACCCGGAGGCACTGGACGACGACCCCGAAGGCGAGGAGGAAACGGACGACACCCCCAGGGCCGACGCCGCCGTCGACAGGTGGCGGTCGCCGGAGACTGTCCCCCGGGCATTCCACTCGACGCCCTCGAACGGGCGCGAAGGAGGCCAGGGTTCACAACAGTCAATCGGTCACCGCCCGTCGCTCGAACTACAGCGTGGGTGGAACAGCATGAGAAGTTACACTTACTCCGACTGACAGTGGACCCGGACTCGGAGCGAGGGACACTCGCTCCGACCCGACTGCCCACGCCGGGTGTACGTCGGTAGAGTCCGAGGGGGCAAGGGGGGTGAGACAGGAGGTACGGGGGAGGAACGCTCCTGTCTCACTCCCTGCCATTCCCGACAGGGCATAGGTATGCTCACACAGCACACATAACTGGTTTGTGAGAACCGACCCCGACGCCGTGAGTCACGCGACGCGTCGCTCCGACGCGCCCCGAACCGACGACGACGAGGATACCACCGGGTGACGACACACCTCGGCGCCCCTCCACAGTGGTGACGGGAGTTTTGGCCACGAAAGCACCCCGTCGCAGGGACGTCCACGACTGGTCAGTCAGTCTGACCGACCGCCACTCACCGTGCCGGCCCGAACGTCCAACTGTCGGCCCTCTCGGGAACCGTCGTTTCCTGTCGACGATGTAGAACTATTTGGATATCGGCGGGACGGGACCCGGGTGCAACGGACCGGACAGAACCGACGTCGCTCTGTGGGAACAGCGTGGGACCGCTGAGTCGACTAACGGCCGCTATCAGCCGATTTCTCTCGAACTCGACCGAACGACCGCTCCCGTGGCTCGTCTCCGCGTTCGCCGTCTTCGCTCGTTCTCGAGCGGGGCAACGACTCCAGTCGCCGTGTGTATCGAGGTGCTCGGGCGGGAGCACACCGCCGAGTAGTTCGACTGGGGTTCGAATCGGTCCAACCACTTAAATGGGCTCTTTCGAAACCCACAGTCGCTATTAGTTTGCTACGGCTGTGTTGAATAGAGAGCGCATCTCTTGCAACTTCGGTCGCTACGTGTGGCACACCCCGATAGCAGAATTTCCCGACGAGTGAATCAGGAAGAACGTCGACTGGCGGAGGAGCCCCGAAACTAACAGTCCATGGAACGACTTCCGGTCGAAGACTCTCCTGATGACCACTCTCCAACGTTCATCTACAGAGATTCGAGGCGAGTGCCTCGGAGCTTGCCCCCGAGGCAATTCACGCTGGTCACTGCTCGCAAGTAGTCTGCATCGTCTGGAACGTGGCGGGTGGGATTCGCTGACTCGACAGCCACCGCACGACCGTCTCTGGATATCTGACGGGAGCCAGTAGTGTCGGTGCAGACGAAATCGACCCGTAACGGCAAGGTGCGATATGGTTAATACCTTCCAGCCCTTATTTTAGGAGATATATATGTCGAAATCAATAAAATTCGAGTCACCGGAGCATACAGGGCGTACGATTCGCCCCAATCCCCCGGAGTACAATACTCAGGCCGCAGAAATAGTCGATTCGTCTGTCACAACCGACAGCGTTGTTGCAACAGCGACAGTAGTTACAGGCGACTCAACTCGACGGCTCAAGATCAACTGGGGGGATGGAGACGAGGACGTGGTCAACCATCGACCAGGTTTACCTGTTCCTGTCTCCTCCGGCAACAGCGACGATCCACTACCGGAAGGGACGTACAAATTGTACCATCGGTACGACCTCACAGAAAGCTCCGAACCGTACGAGTTCTCAGTCAATGTACGAGTCGATGATGTAAACGGTGGTGTCGCTGCCGTATCCCACGATATTGTAATCACACCTAGATATAGAGTTACTCACTATCCGCTGTCGTTCAGACTCGAGAACTGGTGCGACTCGGCTTGGGAAACGAGGGAGAGCGAATTCAAGATCCGGCAAGTTATTTATCAAGATAACGAACAAAAAGTCGAGAATTCGTGGGGAACCACCGACGACCCAGTGGTATACCCGCAGGACTACAATATCGGCCCCGGCCCGAATTTCCGGCTGGATGGGAGCGGATGGTCGCGAGAGATGACAGCAGATGAACTGATACGGGAGGACTGGACGTTCATGGAGGTAGACCTCCTCGTCGACGATTGGATCGACTACTTTCTTATTTCTGGTCCAGCCACGCAGACCGAGCGCTACTCTGACGTTAGCGAGGTCAACACCACCATGAGCGGTTGCAGTATCACTCTTACTATCCCGGAAGAGTCAGAACTGCTCGTCCCTCTTCCCAGGAGTGACAGTGCGGTGTTCGCTCCCGACGTTTAGTGTAGTTGGGGAGATGACGTAGCCAGGGATTGCAGGTCGAGAAACAGCTCTAGCAGTGCGTACCCACACCCGTGAGGGTCGAGAGTCCGTTCCCGTTCGTATCGGTCCTGTGACCAATCTCCCTCGACAGCCCTCGGTCGTGACGTGCTGCTGTCAGTGGAGCGCCCGTGCGCTTTCGCTGACCCTGACCGTAAGTTCTCCATTCCGGACCCTGGTCGATTCGTTCTCCGTCAATATCGAGCCCACAGTCCTCACAGATGGTTTCGACGCTGTTCGTTCTCACACGAAGAGGGCGGTTGTCCGTGATTCCGAGAGGAATGGACTGCTGAATATAGAGGGTGATGTGGCCCCGTAACAGCACGTGATACTACTAGTTTATCTCCCTTGTTGACGTATCGTCGTATAGTTGAGGAGTAAGTTCACCACGGCTCCGTAGCTGCTGGAATCGGTGACGCCCCTCGACCGAGTGTCACCACCATGCACACCTACGACTACTCAGTGGAGATCGCAGCGCCCATCGAAGACGTCTTCGCATTCGACTCGGACCCGGAGAACTGGGCAAAAACGATGCCCAGTCTCAAGAACCTCGAAATCATCGACGAGACCGACGACACCGTCACGCTCCGGGCCACCCAGCACGTCCTCGGCCAATCGATACCCGTCGAGATGGTCCGAACCATCGAGGATCCGAACACGCGGTTCGTCGTGTCCGTTGAGGGCGAGGGGACCAGCGGTGAGGTCGAGAACCGGTTCGTCGAGACCGAGACCGGGACCCGCATCGACCACCACAGTGAGTTCGAGTACGGCGACTCCCTGCTGGACCGCATCATGGAACCCATCGTCGCGCGTTTCAACAACCGGATGTTCCGGACCCATCTGGAACACACCCAAGACCTCCTCGAAGCCGAACACGCCGCCGAAACCACGATCGAGGCCTAATCGGCCTCAATCCCGCATCCGGCATCCGACCACTTCTCGCTGTTTGTACGTGACCTGTATTTAGCTCCATCAATCCAGGGCAAGGGTGCGATGTTCTGGACCTCCCACCTCTTGGCAACTGATTGGACAAAAAAGGCACCTGCATACTTAGACGAGAGGCGAGGCGTTTCCCCCTCTCACCGGGGTCAGCCACCGGCTCTCCTGCCGCAATCGTGGCAAACTATTTATCCTATCGCCGAGCAGTCAGTATCGTCCCTACGAGGGGAAGGGGGGAATTCAGTATGCCAAACTGCCGACGATGCGGCTCCTTCGTCAGTACCGACTTCATCCGCGTGTTCGGGGGGAACGAACGCGAAGTCTTCGGGTGCCTCGGCTGTACGACCGCCATCGACCTGTTCGACGGGAAAGCCGCGAGGCCAGAACCGTGATGGACGCGTCGACGGTCGGTCAGTGCCCGCGCTGTCGCGCGACCGTCCGTCAGTCGTGGGTCATCATCGAGTACGAGCGGACGGACGGGCGACAGGCCGCCTACGCGGCGTGTCGCCAGTGTGAGGCGGTCGTCCGCCCTCGGACGGCCGAGACGGACCTGCCGTGAGAATGGCCGCGGCGAGCGAGTCGCTCGCTCCTCGGTCGCGCCGGCCCCCGACTACGACGATACGTCACCGCCCATCGCGTGCGACTCCTGGGCGTGCGCCCGTAGCTCTTCTTGGGTTTCGAACCGCTCCCCGCACAGGTCACACTCGAACGGCGCCGCAGCCGAGTCTCGGTTCTCGGTCACGCCCGGTCGTACCGCATCCACGACATTAAGCCTGGGGTGGCCCCGTCGCGAGACGCGGTCGACCCTCCGCGTCCGTCTCGCCCGGAACGGAGCCGCGTTCCCGGCAGAAGCGTCGTGTCCTCCTCTAGCGAATGAACGTCACGGTATCCAGTGAGTCGACGGCGTCTCCGTCGACAACGCCGACTGAGGCTCCGACGACGACGCCGACGGAGTTCCCCGGATTCGGCGTGGTGCTCACCGTCGTCGCGATTCTCGCCGTGGCGCCGCTGGCCATCCGTCGCCGGGGCGGATAGTGGCGTTCTGACGCTCCGGACCGGGTCATTACCTCGCGGCGGTCACTCTCCGGGTTCGGCGCCGTCGTCGTACATCCCCTCCGTCCAGACAGCGTCCGAGGGACCCGCTTCGGTCCAGTCCTCGTACGTGTCTTCGAGCGTTTCGAGCACCGTCTCGGCGACGTCGGTCAGTTCGAGCGTCGCTCTGGACGCGAACTCCTCGTCCATCCCTCCGGGCATCTGCGGGACGTCGAACCGGAGGGGTTCCTCGAACGGATCCTAGTAGAAGTCGACTGCCTCGAGGAACCCACGCTCGTCGAGTTCCCGGTACTCCACCTCGGTCAGGTCCGTGTACGCAGCCCACTCCTGAAACGCTTCGCTCCAGGCCCCGTCGCGGAGTGCCTCCTCGAGAGCGTCCCGGTACAACTCGCTCTCGCTTCCCGACAGCTCGTCCGGGTCGAACTGTGCGGGGAGGCCGCGGTTCGTCAGGTCCGGCGGGTCGGGCGTCGTCGCGTCGAGTGTCATCCACTCCGACTTCGTGGCCGGCGGCAAAACGTTCGTCCTCTCCACTGGCTCGGACGCGGGAGAGAGCAACCACGCGTAGTGTGTGCGCTCGCAGACGGTGACCGACCCTGACATCTTCTCGACCGAGAGAATTACAGTCGTAGCCTAGTAATTGACACCCTAAAAACATTAGATCAATCACACTTCGAAACTCGTCGATTCGTGTCACTCGATTTTGATTTTCTGAACGCGACCTCTCGTTCGGTCCGTCGCAGCGGCACGGTTCTCGAACGTCGTCCTCCGCGCCGGGTCGGGTCTGCTCGCTTCCGGTGGCGACGGCCTCGAACGGCCTGGCTCCGGTTCGCTCCCCCTCCTCGACACTCCCCGTGGTGTTCAGTCACGTGTTGCGCGGCTTCGCGTGGGATTCGTCGGCCCGACACGAATACACGTCAGCGCCAGTCGACGCGGGAGCGAGATTCCCCAATCGACGGTCCGCGCGGGTCGGCCACCCCCGCACTCAGCGCGCGACTCAGCTCTCGGCTTCGACGACGAGTACCTCGCAGTCGGCTCGTTCAGCCACGCGCTTCCCGACGCCGGAGAAGTGTCTGGTGTGGTCGCCGTGTTCTCCGACCACGATGACGTCCGCGTCCACCTCCGCTGCGTACTCGAGGATGACCTCGTGTGGGACCCCGTGTCGGGTGTCTCCCGCGACGGGCAAGTCTCTGTCCGCAGTCATCTCCTCGACTTCCCCGACGCAGACGGCGGCGTGCTCCTCGGCGTAGATGGTCGTCAGTTCCGTCGAACTGAGTGCGGGTTCGGCGAACCGCTGACTGTCCACCACGCAGATGACGTGGAGGGGCGTCCCTCGTTCGTCAGCGATTTCGACCGCACGGCGCGCCGCCGTCCGGGCGTACTCGCTCCCGTCAGTAGCCAGTAGGACGCTTCCCATACGCACTGTCACGTCGGCGACGGGTTAATAGGTCTCTGCTCGGTGGGTCGCTCGCTCACCTCCGGCGTGTCGTCCGACTCGCCAGTCGGTCCGGCCGGTCGGTCAGACCGTCTCGGGGTCGGCCTCGGTAGCCGTCCCGTCGTCGGCGTCGACACGCGGGACGGCGCTCGTGCTGGACGGTGGGCTGTGGGTGACCGCGTAGATGGCGCCGAGGAGGAGTCCGAAGAGGACGTGCCCCACGAACGCCGGCGTCGCGAACAGCGGGACGGGGAGTCCAGCCCCGCTCACCGCGTTCACCCACAGCGGGAGGACGAACGCGCCCGTGAGTACGCCCAGAACAACCCCGTAGAGCGCACCGAGACCGGTGGTCCAAGCGGTCGTTCGCGCGTACGTGCGCAGTCCCGTCCGGGTGATCAACGCGACGAAGATCAGCCCGAAGACGGCGCTGTGGAACAGGTGGGCGACCCACCCGACGGCGACGGACGACTGTCCGTACAGCGACGCGACGACTGGCATCGCGCCCATCCCGAAGTGGAGGAGCAGCCCCATGCCGACACCGCCGACGAGGCCGCCTCCGATTCCCGCTATCCAGCGGCGGTTGTTCGACGTCTGTACCAGTTCTGATCCGCGTAGCTCTGATCCCATATATACCAAGTAATTACCATCGACGTCTGAGATATTAAATCCCCTCTCCCGGTCCCCTGACAGTTCGAGGCCGGACCGTCCGGGTCGTCCGTGTGGGGGTTCGGTGACAGTGGATCCGGCGACGGAACGGTTCTGTCGCGCGGTCGACGTGTCGTCTCCGATCGACGTCTCGCCTCTCGACGCTGCGCAGGCCGAGTGCTCGGCCGACCGGACCGAGCACCCTCCTTATGTCGTTGGATTCCGTACGTTATCACGGGATTACGTATGTCGAACCACGAGCGGATCGATTCACGGTACAGCGACAGCGACGCGGAGTACCAGACGACGCCGGAGGAACTCTTCATCGTCGTCCGACCCGGACGGCCGATGTACATCCGCGTCAGCCCGGGCGACCGGATCCAGGAAGGGGACGCGTTCCACCGCGAACGGATGGGCGAGACGCGACACCTCCCGACGTGGGAGGTGACCGAAATCACCCCGTCGCACGTCCTCGGGCGAGCGGTCGGCTCCGACGAGGAGAAGCGCTGGGACCGCGAGCAACTGGAGCGTGGCCTGGTCGTCGGTCGGTACAGCACCGACCTCACGGACTTCGAGCGGATCAGCGTCATCCAGACCGGCCAGTGGGGCGAGTACGACGAGACCCGCGAACAGACCGGGACGCGTTACAACGGACGCCCGTACGTGACCGTCGTCGCGTACGGGGACAACGGGGAGCGATACGGCCGTCGGTACCGGTTCGTCGAGGGTACGGAAGACCGTCTGGAACTGTGGACCCAGGACGCTGCGATCGATCGGTTCCGCGACGAGGTCCGGGCGCGACTGGACGAACGAGTCAGAGCAGAGCTAGCGGCGGACGGCTACACCCTCCACGACGCGTGAGCGGACGCACCCGGAGTGAGAGCTGAATCCTCCCAGACGAGAGGTCCGACGTGCCCTGTCCCGTCCGGCAGACCTCCGACCCGTCCACCTCGCTCAGTCCCACACTAGCGCCGCCGGGGCGGAGCCGTCAGCCACCAGCCGAACACCTTCGACCAGTACTCCTCGTCGGGGTGCTTCTTCGTCTCGTCGTATGACTTGCCCTCGAGGAGTTGCCGCTCGACGATGTTCCGCGCCAGATGGAGCGCGTGGCTCGCGCCGTACCCCTCGCCGGTTCCGACGAAGTGGCCCTTGTCGGTGAACAGGCGGATCCGTGCCATGACGAGCGGCGTCCCACGGAGTGTCTCGTCGTGCTCGTGGAGGAAGACGTTCGCTTCCAGGAGAGTGAGGTTCCCGAACTTCCGGGTGAGACTCCCGACGAGTTCGACCACCTCCTCTCTGCTGATGTCGTCGAGGAGGTCGACGTTCGTGACCTGCACCGGCAGTCGGCGCTCGCCCGTCCAGGTCAACGCCTCGCGGACGTCCGTCTTCGTGACGATGCCGACCGGCGACCCCTCCTCGACGACCACGAGCGACGAGATGCCCCCATCGAGCATCGTCTCGACCGCCGCGTCGAGCGACTCACCGGGTGTCGTCGTCTCGACGGGCGCGCTCACGACGTCCCTCACGGGGAGGTCGAGGAGTCGGTCGACGTCCCCCGCTCGCTCGCCGAACCCGCCGTGGGACCGGTAGCCGGCGTGAGAGCCGCCGCCCCCGTGTTCGTCGACCCCTCCGGCCGCACCGCCACTGCCCCGGTCGACGGTACGCGTGGTGAACGTGAGGAAGTCGAACAGGCTGACGACGCCGACGGCGTCCTCCTCGTCGACGACCGGGAGGTGCGTGACCCGGTGCTCGCGGAACGCGTGGAGCGCCTCGCCGACGGTCGTCTCCGGCGAGACGGTGACCGGGTCGGACGTGTAGACGTCGTCGACCGACAACACGCCGAGGAACTCCCGGACGGCCGCCAGCAGGTCGTCCGCCGTCACCACGCCGACCAGGTCGTCCCCCTCCACGACTGGAAGGAGTTCGCTCCGACTGGCGACCATGGCCCGCGCGACTGCCCGGACGTCGGCGGTGCGTTCGACCCTCGTCGGGTGCCAGACGAGTCCGCGCACCTTCGCGTCGGGGTCGCGCTGTGCGGCGTTCAGTTGCCTGATGGTGGCGATTCGAGGTACTCGCTGTCGTCGTCGACGACGAATGCCCGGTCGCCGGACTCGTCGAACTTCGCCGTCAGCTTCGCGACCCGCGTGTCGGCGTCGACTGTCTCGTACTCCGTCGAGACGATGCGCCCGATGTCCATGTCGGATAGACGACTGGTGAGGGTTTCAATATTATCCGTGACGACGGTCGTACTCGTATCTGAGTCTCCGTTCGACCCGTGGGCACGGTTCCACGACGCCTCGCTGCCGGCCGACCGGACCGACCCTTCTTCGTGGACGCCTGTCGCGACGCCGACGGTCCCGTCCTGGAACTCGGCTGTGGGACCGGCGACAGCTACCCGGGCCTCCTCGCGGCTGGCGTCGACGCGTACGGGGTCGCCATCTCCGAGGAGATGCTCGACACCCTCGTCGCGACGGCGGCCGAGCGGCATCTCTCGCCGCCGGTGACGCGGCCCCTCCGACACCCTCTGCGAGCAGCGAACCGGCACGACGACCCAGCGATTCGCTCACGGTGGCCGGGAGTACGATTTAGAGATACGGGTCGAGCTCGTCGACCGGCTCGACGGGACTGTCCGAGTGCCGCTTGACGAGAGCGGAAACGGGGGTCATACTGAGCCGGTCGTCACTCGGTTGCTTCGGTCGTCTCGCCCAGTCGTTCCTCGACGAACGTGGCGAACTCGTCGGCGAACGCCTCGACCTCCTCCCAGTCGGTATACTCGACGTCGGTCAGGGGATTCGTCCCCGACGAGTCCGCCCTGGCGACGAATTTCACCAGCGTGCGCATCAGGAAGCCGTACTCTGAGAAGCGCAGCGCGCCGCCGAACAGTCCGATCCGGTCGGGATACCAGTTCGTGGCCTCGATGAACTCGTCGACGTATCGCGCCGCCTCTGCCACCCCCCTCTCGGTTCCTTCTCCGGACGACCCGGAGACCTGGAAGAAGCCGTTTGGCTTCGGTGCCAACGCGTCACGGTTGGCCTCGACGAACCTGCGTACCGCCTTCTGCTGTCTGCCCAGGTGAATCGACGCGCCGACCAGGACGGCATCGAAGTCGTCGACGTTCAAATCAGCGTCGGTCTCCCGTACGTTCACCGTCGTCGTCGCGTGACCGCGTGCCCGGAGTGTGGCGTCGATGCGCTCCGCCACTTTCGCCGTCTGTCCCTCCCCTGTCCCAAAAACCGTGAGAACCTCCCCCATCGACCTCTGTACACCCTCCATCGCCAAAGAGTCTCCCTCTCACTCCGACGACCGGAGAGGCGCTCTCGCGCGGAGAAGCGACCGGTGTGGACCCCCCGACACCGGTCGGAGAGCAATTAATACGGTCGGGTGTCATCCAGCGGCCATGGACGCGAAGAACTTCCTGTTCTGCTCGCTCGACGCCGCGCTCATCACGGACGTCGCGTGGCAGGTCCATCGCGAGGGCCACGACGTGAGGTACTACATCGAAGCGGCGTCCGACCGGGAGATCGGTGACGGGTTCGTGCCGAAGACCGACGACTGGCGCGCCGAGGTCGACTGGGCCGACGTCGTCGTCTTCGACGACATCTGGGTGGGTGACGAGGTCGGAACGGGCGCGCTGGCTGAGGAGTTACGGGCCGAGGGCACGGCGGTCGTCGGCGGAACCCCGAACACCGACGCGCTCGAAGACGACCGAGGCTACGCGATGGACGTCCTGGAAGACCACGGGGTGGACACCCTCGACCACCGGGAGTTCACCGACTTCGACGCCGCCATCAGTCACATCCAGGACCACCCCGGTCCGTACGTCGTCAAACCGCTCGGAGAGGTGCAGAACGTCAAACGACTCCTGTACGTCGGGAGTGAGGACGACGGCAGCGACGTCGTCGACGTCCTGCGGGCCTACAAGAAGGCGTGGGGTCACCGGATGAAGGGCTTCCAGCTCCAGCGCCGGGTCGAGGGCGTCGAGGTGGCCATCTGCGGCTTCTTCAACGGGGAGCGGTTCGTCGACCAGGTCAACTTCAACTTCGAGCACAAGCGATTGTTCCCGGGGAACATCGGCCCGTCGACGGGGGAGATGGGGACCTCGATGTTCTGGGGCGGGCGGAACCGCCTGTTCGAGGAGACCCTCGGCAAGCTCGAAGGCTGGCTCGCCGAGGAGGGCTACGTCGGGAGTATCGACATCAACTGTATCGTCAACTCGACGGGCATCTACCCGCTGGAGTTCACCCCACGATTCGGCTATCCGACGATTGCACTACAGGAGGAGTCGTTCGAATCCTCGACCGGGCAGTTCTTCTACGACCTGGCTCACGGAAACGACCCCGAACTGGACGTCCACGACGGGTATCAGGTCGGGGTCCGCGTCGTCCTGCCACCGTTCCCGTTCGACGACGAGAAGACCTACGACGAGAACTCCCGGAACGCCGCTGTCGTCTTCGACACCGAGAGCCGCGACGGCATCCACCTCGAAGATACGAAGCTGGTCGACGGGCAGTGGCGCGTCGCCGGCGAGAGCGGGATGCCGCTCGTCGTGACCGGGAAGGGAGAGACGATGCAGGCCGCGCGCGAACAGGTCTACGAGCGCGTGGACGACATCGTCATCCCCAACATGTACTACCGCGACGACATCGGCGAACGCTGGATCGACGGCGACGGCGACCGACTGCTCGCGTGGGGGTATCTCGGGCCGACAGCGTAGCGACACGTGTGGAATAGACCAGGTCTCCGTGGTGACACCGTTCGACGAAGCCCGATTCTGGATTCTCAGTAAAGAACAGAAATCGCGACTTCGGAAATCGTGATTTCGTTAGCAACGGAGACGTGACAAGAACCCGGCCACTACGGACGACGTCGAATCTCCGCGACGCCACGTTGAAACACCCCCCGACCGTCTGTGGTCGCATGTCACGCGCTACGTTCGTCGAGGGCGACCGGGTCTCGCTCCATCCGGTCGAAGAAGCGGACCTGGAGTTCGTCACCGAGGGCGTCAACCACCCCCACGTGCGACCGCTCGTCGGTCAGTGGTTCCCGACGCCACTGGCGCGCGAGCGCCGGTACTACGAGGAGATGAACGAGCGTACCGACGCCGTGCAGGTCCTCGTTACCGCCGACGGCGACCGCGTGGGCGTCGTCGAGTTCGACCCGGTCGACCACGAGACGGGCGTCGCCGACCTCGCGGTCTGGATTCACCCCGACAACCGACGGAGTGGGTACGCCCGGGAAGCGGTCGAACTGATGGTCGACTACGCCTTCTCGGAGCTCCGCATCCACAAGGTGACCGCGAATGCATACGCCGTCAACGAGGCATCGCGGGAGATGCTCGATGCCATCGGTTTCGTGGAGGAAGGCGTCGGCCGCGAGGACGCCTTCTTCGACGGCGCGTACCACGACACCCACTACTTCGGCGTCCTCGAAGACGAATGGGACGGCCGGTCGGGCCGCCCAGACCGGCACGAGTAGCGTGGCGGTCACGCCAGGAACGTCTCGCAGACGGCTTCGAGGACCGAAATGGCCCGCTCGTACTCCGCGAGGTCGAGTCGCTCGTCGGGCGCGTGGTCGAGGTCCGAATCGCCGGGCCCGTACGTGACCATCGGACAGTTCCAGGCGGCGGCGTAGAGGTTCATGTCGCTCGTCCCGGTCTTGACGAGGAGCCGGGGCTCGCCGTCGTGCCGTCGAACGGCCCGCCGGAACGCGGCCGGGAGCGGACCCCGACGGTCGACGAGGACCGGCGGAATCGCGTCCTTCCATGTAATGTTCGATTCGACCGTCCCGTCGACGGTCAGTTGCGACTCGACCGTGTCGCGGACGGCGTCCACGTCGGTGGCGAGCGGGACCCGGAACTGCGCGGCGACGCTCGCTTCGACTGCGAGTCCGTCGTCGGTGAGGCCGCCCGAGAACCGGAGCGGCTTGGGGGTGACGCGTTCGGTGACGGTCGCCCAGCGGTCCGTCGAGAAGGCCGTCTCGAGCCGACCCCACCACCGAATGGCCTCCTCGATGGCGTTCGGCTCCGGCCGCGAGGCGTGGCCCGACGGCGACGTGGCGACGTAGGTCCCCGCGAGTAACCCCCGATATCCAAGCGTCACGGCGTCCCACCCGCTCGGCTCGCCGTTGACCAGCGAGTCGGGCTCGGCCCGTGTCTCCACGAGACGACGCGCCCCCCGCGAGTCCGCCTCCTCGCCGACGACCCCGACGAAGGAGACACCCGTTCGGACCGCAGCGACCGCCATCGCACAGAGGGGGCCCTTCGCGTCGACGGTCCCGCGGCCCCAGAGGATGCCGTCCGCCACTCGAACCGGAATCTCTCCGGGCACCGTGTCGACGTGCGACGTCAACAGCAGCGCGTCGTCATCCGGTGCGTGGACGTTGCCGACCTCGTCGACGAACACGTCACGGTCGTGTTCGGCGAAGTAGTCGACGAGGCGTGCTGCGGCGGCCTCCTCCGCACCCGACACCGACGGCGTCGCGACGAGGTCCCGTAACAGCTCCCGAGGCGTAGTACGGGCACGGGTCATACGGTGAGATGGTCCGCCACGGCAACCGTCGCGTCGACGAGTCGGTCGGCGTGCTCGCGCTCGATGGTCAGCGGTGGCAGGTACCGGAGGACGGTCCGCCCGGTGGGGATGACGAGTACGTGCTGGTCGAGTGCGAGATCGCGCGCCGCCGTCGTCGCGCCGGTCTTCACCTCGACGCCGACCATCAAGCCCGCACCGCGGACCTCCCGGACGACGTCGCCGAGTTCCTGCTCCAGGCGTCCGCGGAGGTACCCTCCGACGTCGGCCGCGTGGGCAGGCAAGTCCGTGTCGCGAATCGTCCGAACCGTCTCGACGGCGGCGGCGCACATCACGGGGCCGCCGCTGAACGTCCCGCCGTGTGACCCCGCGTTCTGGGCGACCCACTCGCGAACAATCGTCGCACCGACGGGGAACCCGTTCGCAAGCCCCTTCGCCGAGGTGAGTACGTCTGGAACGACGCCGCTCTTTTCACAGGCCCACATCCGCCCTGTGCGACCGAGACCACACTGCACCTCGTCGAGAACGAGCGCCGCACCCGCGTCGGCCGTGAGGTCGCGCGCGGCTTCGAGATACTCGACCGAGGCGGGGTTGACGCCGCCCTCCCCCTGGATCGGTTCGAGGATGACCGCCGCAGTTTCCGCGGAGACTGCGTCGGTGAGTGCCTCGCTGTCGTTGTACGGCACGAACGACACGCCACCGGCGAGGGGCTCGAATCCCTGTTTGTACTCTTGGCTCCACGTCGCTGCCAGGGCTCCCATCGTCCGGCCGTGGAATCCACGGACAGCGGCGACGACCTCGCTCCGCCCAGTCGCGTGGCGAGCGAACTTGATAGCGGCCTCGTTGGCCTCGGTACCCGAGTTACAGAGCCAGACGTAGTCGAGGTCTCCCGGCGCAACCTCCGCCAGGAGGTCGTACAGTTCCGTCCGGCTGGTGACTGGGTACGACCCCTGGACGTACGTCAGTCGATCGAGCTGATCGTCGATGGCCCGCCGGACGCCCGGATGGCGGTGGCCGAGCGGGACGCACGCGTACGACGCCCCGGCGTCGAGATACTCCTTTTCCGCGTCGTCGTAGAGGTACGGGCCGTCGCCGCGGACGAGACGGATCGGCTTCTCGGAGAAGACGAACCCCGGCATCAGGACGGCTCCTCGTCGTCCGCCGTCGCGTCGTCGGTTTCTAGCGCGTCGGCCGTCACGGTCGTGCCAGCGCCCGACAACGCCGCCTGAATCGGGGCGTCGGCGTTCGCGCTCGCGACGACCACGGTGGGCGCGCCCCGACGCAGCGCCTCTGCGGCAGCCATCACTTTCCGGCGCATGAACCCCTGCGCGACGGTCTGTAACTCCGTGAACGCCGCGGGCGTGTCGACACGGTCGACGACGGTCGTCTCGTCGTCGGGGTCGCGGTAGACACCCCGCGTGTCGGTCAACAGGACGAGGTCGGCACCGAGTGCACCAGCGACGGCGGCGGCAGACCGGTCTGCGTCGCTGTTGACCGCCGTGAACCGCGGGTCCGCGTCGGGGCCCTCGTCACCCAGCATCGGAACCGACACGACGGGCGTGTACCCGGTGTCGAGGAGCGTCGTCAGCAACTCGTGGTTCACCGACTCGATGCTCCCCGAGTGGTCTCCCCGGCGGATCTTCTTTTTTCCGTCCTCGACGACGCGAACCGCGGACTTCCGCGGTCCGTGGAGGAGTCGCCCGTCGACGCCGGAGAGGCCGACCGCGTTCACACCGTGGTTCTGGAGGCCGACGACGAGATCGGTGTTGACGAGTCCGGGCATCACCATCGTGAACACGTCCATCGTCTCCGCGTCCGTGAAGCGGCCGACGACGCCGTCCGGCGTCTCGACGTACTCCGGCTCGATACCCAGTCGTTCGAGCGTCTCGTCCATCGCGGTCGACCCGCCGTGGACCACGACCACGTCCCGGTCGTCACGGAGTGCGGCCACGTCGGCGAGCGCGCCCGCCGGGTCGACGGCCGCCGCGCCGCCGACTTTCACGACGAGCGGTTCCGACGTCGTCATCGGCGGCTCCCGGACGAGTCGGGGCGTCTTCCCGCCCTAGCAGTCATGTCGTCTCCACGCGCCGCTCAAGCCACTCGACGATACGGGCCGGGACGTCGACGTCGGCCGCCGCGGCGTTCAGCGACTTGAACTCGACCTGGCTGTTGACCTCGTGACAGACGTAGCCGGCGTGGGAGCCCGTCCCGCCCGCGCCCGTCTCCATGAGGTCGACGCCGAGGAGGCCGCCGCCGACCGCATCGCCGGCCCGGCGCGCGACGTCCGCCGCCGCGTCGTCGAGTTCGAACTGCTCGGTGGTCGCGCCGCGCGCTGCGTTCGTCAGCCAGTGGTCCGAGGTGCGCGTCATCGCGGCCACCGGCTCGGCGTCG